>JAITXS010000072.1 GCA_031284645.1 Spirochaetaceae bacterium
GCATTCTGTGTAAAGTAGTTCTCTGGAACTACTTTACACAAATAATCTAAAATTCCCGCCGTCTTGTGCGGCGGGGGTCTTAATACCAACTGCGAACACGCACCGCTTTTGGGCTTGAATAAGGATACCCGTTTAAGTACGATAGAACTATGTCATTATCTCTATTCAACACGCTTGGTCGTACAATACAGGAATTTAAAAGTATTAAAGAAGGCTATGCCGGTTTTTACGGCTGCGGGCCTACCGTATATAATTACGCCCATATCGGCAATCTCCGTGCGTATATTACGCATGATATTCTTACCCGTGTCTTGCGTCGGCGGGGGTACAAAGTTACCCATGTTATGAATATCACTGATGTAGGACACCTCAGCGGGGATAACGACGAAGGCGATGACAAGATGGTAAAAAGCGCCGAGGAGCGTGGTAAATCCGTGCTTGAAATCGCTGAATTTTATACAAAAGCGTTTTTTAACGATACGGCGCGGCTCAATATCACGACTCCTGATATTGTATGCAAAGCTACCGAGCATATCCCTGAAATGATTTCCCTTATCAAAAAGATAGAGGAGCACGGTTTTACCTATCGGGAAGGCGGAAATCTCTACTTTGACGTTGCGAAATTCCCGCATTACGCGGAACTTGCGCGTTTGAAACTCGACGGACAGAAAGCCGGAGCGCGTACCGGTATTGACGGTAATAAACGGAACCCGGGAGATTTTGTCCTTTGGTTCACCAAAAGCAAGTTTGAAAATCAGGCTCTTGTCTGGGACAGCCCCTGGGGACGCGGTTATCCGGGTTGGCACATTGAGTGTGCGGCAATGAGTATGAAGTACCTTGGAGAACAGTTTGATATTCATGCAGGCGGCATTGATCATATACAGATTCATCATTCAAATGAGATTGCCGAGGCCGAGGCTGCAAGCGGCAAGCACCCTTGGGTACGCTACTGGATTCATAATGAATTTTTAGTGCTTGATAAAGGGAAGATGTCAAAATCAGGAGGTGGTTTTATCACCCTGCAAAGTTTGATAGATGAAGGCTTTGATCCGCTTGATTACCGTTATTTTCTGCTCGGTGCCCATTATCGCACTCAGCTTCAGTTCTCCCCGGAAAGCTTAAACGGGGCGCGAAATGCGCGGAGATCACTTGTATCTCAGATACGGAATCTGGTACAAAAAGCAAATCTCCCGCTTGAAAAGCTTACCGACCGGCAGATTGACGGAAAGGCCGGAGAATATTGCGCTGCTTTTGACCAGGCTCTTGATGATGATCTTTCCATTCCCCGGGCTCTTGCTTCCCTGTGGGCTGTGTTAAAAGACAGCTCTGTTTTGCCCCAGGATGCCCTTGCCGCGGCTTTTGATATGGACAGTGTTTTAGGGCTTAAGCTGGCAGAGGAAGCGCTTGATAAAACTGAAAGCATGGAAGAAGATGCGGCCTTTACCGCCGAAATTGATGTTCTGATTGCAGAGCGTGCCGAGGCAAAAAAAGCAAAAGATTTTAAAAAAGCGGATGCTGTCCGCGATAGTCTTAAAGCGCGCGGTATTATTCTGGAAGATCATCCCGGCGGTACCACGTGGAAACGAATTTAACGGAAATTTCGGAGGGAAGAGAGAGTGTATCAAGCAGTAAACCCGCGTGTTAGTTTTCCAAAACTGGAAGAAGAGGTTCTTGCCTTTTGGCAGAAACATGATATTTTCAAAAAGTCCGTAGAACAGAGGGAAGGAGGGGAGGAGTATGTTTTTTACGACGGCCCCCCCTTTGCCACAGGACTTCCGCACTTCGGACATTTTGTGCCAAGCACCATAAAAGACATCATCCCGCGTTATCAAACCATGAAAGGCAAAAGAGTTGAACGGCGCTTTGGCTGGGATTGCCACGGACTGCCTGTTGAAAATCTTATCGAAAAAGAACTCGGGTTAAACTCAAAAACCGACATAGAAAAATACGGCATCGTCAAATTTAACGATGCCTGCCGGGTTTCGGTACTCCGCTATGTCAAAGAATGGCGGGAAATCATTACACGCCTTGGCCGCTGGGTCGATTTTGATAACGATTATAAAACGATGGAACCGGACTACATGGAAAGCATCTGGTGGGTGATGAAATCTCTCTGGGAACAGGGATTGCTCTACGAAGGATACTATATACTCCCCTATTGCCCGCGCTGTGCGACCGTACTCTCCAACCATGAACTTAATCTCGGCGGTTACAAAGATGTCCACGATCCGGCGATCACACTGAGATTCAAAATAAAAGGAATCGGGGAGAACAGTCGGGGGGCAGCCGGTACGGCCCTGTCGGACCTGCTCTCCGGCCCGGATACTCCCGCTTATTTACTCGCATGGACAACAACGCCTTGGACTCTGCCCTCGAACCTTGCCCTCACCGTGGGGCCTGATATTGATTATGTGATCATCCGTGACGGGGATTTTCGTTATATTATGGCAGAGGCGCGTCTTGGCGCATATTATAAGACAGCCGATGACTATACCATACTGCTCAAAGTAAAAGGCGCGGACTTGGCCGGCCTTGAATATGAACCGCTTTTCCCTTATTTTGCAGGAGAGGCAGAGCACAATGCGTTTCGCGTCTACTGCGGTGACTTTGTGTCAACAGAGGACGGCACGGGCATTGTACATACCGCGCCCGGCTTCGGCGAAGACGACAATCGGGTACTCAAAGGGACAGGTGTTCCGACCATCTGCCCGATTGACGCTGAATGTAAATTCACTGCCGAAATAAGCGACTATCAAGGACGTTTTGTCAAAGACTGCGACAAAGACATCATTGAGCGGCTTAAAACCGAAGGCAAACTTGTCAAACGCGATCAAATTTTACACGCCTACCCCCACTGTTGGCGTTGCGGCAGTCCCCTTGTCTACCGTGCGGTGAGCTCGTGGTTTGTTGATATACAAAAAATCAAACAAGATATGCTCAAAGCAAATGAACAGATAGACTGGGCACCGGAACACATAAAAGCCGGTCGTTTCGGCAAATGGCTTACCGGTGCGCGTGACTGGGCTATTTCGCGTAACCGATACTGGGGGAACCCCCTGCCGATATGGAAATGCCCTGACTGCGGAAAGACAATCTGCGTGGGCAGCCGTGCCGAACTTAAAAAACTTTCCGGTTCGGACTTACGAGATCTGCATAAACAGTTTGTCGATACCGTAAGCATAAAATGCGCCGATATACCCCCCGGTACACCCGGAGTACGTTTTTCAGGGGATGCAGAAGCCACGGAAGATCGGAACAAACACGCCTGCGGCGGCATCATGAAACGCATACCGGAAGTACTCGACTGCTGGTTTGAGTCCGGCGCCATGCCCTATGCGCAAAATCACTACCCCTTTGAAAATAAAACATTTTTCGAAAATCATTTTCCCGCCGATTTTATCACCGAGGGACTCGATCAGACACGAGGCTGGTTTTATACACTCACGATCCTTGCCGCAGCCCTTTTTAAGCGGCCTGCGTTCAAACATTGCATTGTTACCGGCCTGGTACTCGCCGAAGACGGTAAAAAAATGAGCAAAAGCCAACGCAACTACACCGATCCGATGAAAGTCGTCAACGAGTTCGGTGCGGACGCCCTGCGCCTCTTCCTCGTTCACAGCGCGGTCATCAAAGCCGAAGACCTCCGCTACAGCGATGAGGGAGTCCGTGAAGTACTCAAAAGCATCATCATTCCGCTCTGGAATGCATACAGCTTTTTTGTAAGCTACTCCAACATTGATGGCATCACACCATCTGCGCCGCCTGATAAACCGGAAAACCCGCTGGACAAGTGGATACTCTCCCTTACTCAGACACTCATCAAAAAAGTCGACACCGCACTCAGCTCTTATGATCTTGCACGCGCAGTCGACACAATCATCGAATTCATTGACCTGTTAAATAACTGGTATATACGCCGGGGACGCAGACGTTTCTGGCGCAGCGAAAACGATAAAGATAAACACGAAGCCTATGCAGCCTTGCATACAGCACTCAAAACATTGATCTGCGTTGCTGCGCCCATTATGCCCTTTACCACTGATGCGATGTGGCGGAATCTGACAGGTGCAGAACAGAAAGAAGGAGGGGAAGTCCCCCTTCACGGGAGTGGAGACCCCGGAACTCCGATATCCGTTCATCTAAGCGATTTTCCGGTACCCGATGAGAGCCGCATTGATCCTCAGCTTGAATTTCAAATGGACATAGTGCGCCGCTGCGTTTCGCTTGGCCGTGCCCTGCGTTCGACGCATAATATCAAAGTGCGCCAACCCCTGCGTTTGGTAGAGCTGGTCACACGTGATAAAGATCAGATGGCAGCGCTTGTCGGAATGAGCGATATTATCCGCGAGGAATTAAACGTAAAAGAGGTCATATTCCGCGACAATGAGGAAGAGTTAGTTGAGTATCAGGCCCAGCCGAACTTCCGTGTGTTGGGCAAAGAGCTTGGAAAAGACATGAAGGAAGCCTCCGCAAAAATCAAGACCCTGTCCCGTGCCGACATAGAAAAGATTCTTTCAGGTCTGCCGCTTTCTCTGGAGATAGCCGGTCGTTGTTTTGAGTTAAACGCCGAAAAACTCGAGATACGGCGTATCGAAAAATCCGGCTTAAAAATACTTAACGAAGGGAATCTTACCGTGGCGCTTGATACGGAAATTACTGCGGACTTGACGAGGGAAGGCGATGTCCGTGATCTTGTGCGGAGCATTCAGAATATCAGAAAAGAGATCGGCCTTGAAGTCAGCGACCGCGTGAAGCTTTACTTATACGGCCCCGCTGCTTTGGAAGAAGCGTACAAACAGTTTGCCTCTTATATCGCAGGGGAGACGCTTGCCGTGAATATCCTTTGGGGCGAAGTTCAAGGGCAGACGAGCGTGGAAGCCGGCGAGAGGCACTGGCTTGTCAAAGTTGAAAAGGCGTAAAAGAAAAGGTCCCGGGGAAAAACATAATGAAAAAGATAGAGTAAAAAAGACATAAAGGAAAGATAAAATTCATCGAACTTTATGTGAAAATCCTGCTTTTTTAACAGATCAACTGATTACCTATATCGGGAATAAACGATCTTTGTTGGACTTTATCGGAACGGCTGTCCGGAAAGTTCAACAAAGACTTAATAAAAAAAAGCTGGCGATTTTTGATGTGTTTAGCGGTTCGGGTATTGTATCGCGGTATTTTAAGCAATTCGCGGAACGCTTAATCGTAAACGACCTTGAAAAATATGCCGCGCTTATAAATCAATGCTACCTGTCAAATCAGTGTGATGTGGATAAAGAGGCGATACAAAGATACTACAAGACTATACAAACTTTACCGGAAGAATATTTAAAGAGCGGTATAATATCGGAACTATACGCCCCCAACGATGAAGATAATATAATTCGGGAGGACCGGGTTTTTTATACAAAACGGAACGCGATGTATATTGATACCACGCGGCAGATTATAGAGACCTTTCCCGAAGATTATCAAAAATATTTTATCGCACCCTTGTTATCGGAGGCCTCAATACACGCAAACACCGCAGGAGTATTTAAAGGCTTTTATAAAAACAAAGAAACAGGCATAGGGCAATTCGGCGGAAAAAATCAAGACTCACTTTCCAGAATAAGCGGAAAAATGAGCATTCCGTTTCCGGTTTTCAGTAATTTTAATGTCGATGTCATCATTTATAATGACGATGCAAATACCGTAATACATGAAGCACCGGAAGTAGACCTCGCCTACATAGACCCCCCGTACAATCAACATCCGTACGGTTCAAATTATTTTATGCTTAATGTCATATTGGATTATCAGTATCCGCAAAATATCAGCAGGATTTCAGGTATACCCAAAGACTGGAAGCGCTCAAATTACAACAAACACGGATCAGCCCTATCCTCACTTGCCGAATTAGTAAGCGCTGTCAAAGCAAAATACCTGCTCATTTCTTTTAATTCAGAGGGCTTTATCAGTCTTGATGAAATGAAAAATATGTTAAGCAGGCTGGGAAAAGCCGAAGTACTGGAAACAAGATACAACACCTTTAGGGGAAGCAGGAACCTCAATAAACGATCCATTCATGTCAAAGAGTATTTGTATTTACTTGAACACTAAGCGGCAATTCGGATGTAAGAAGGAAGCATCTGAATAAACCGGATGTTTTAAACAAAAAGTGTAAAAAGGCAGCAGAGCAGGGAATTTCTGGTATTACTAAAATCCCGAAAGCAAAGGTTTAGAAGCGTTGGGTATGGTACAGGATTTCTGGTAAAACCAAAACCCTATCACCCTTTACTCGAAGCAAGGGTAGTTGGGTCTTGGGTTTAGGGTAGGGGCTTTCTGGTAAAAGCTAAACCCTATGACCCTTTCTACCCATAAC
>JAITXS010000123.1 GCA_031284645.1 Spirochaetaceae bacterium
GGATGGTTATTATATCAACAAGGATGGAAGCCGGAGTTCGAAAATTATTAAAGGGATGACTATTGGGGCTGCCGGTCTTGAAACAGGTCTGCTGAATATTTTATACGGGGGAAGCAGTGGTAAAGCTTATGGTGAGTTTAATGATTCTCAAGTTTTAATGACGCAATATATAATGAAACAAGCAGGAATAGCGCAAACATCAAAGGATGTCGTTGGTTTTAGAGATGCTCTTTGGGAGAAGGGAAACGGAGGACAAGAACTAAATATGCTTGATGTAATGATTCGTAACGGGAATTCCATTTCGAATCAGGTTTTTACACAATATTACGATACGGCGGTAAATATTCAGATAGCAAACGATAAGGGTAAGGATATTGGAAATTTCCCACACGCACAAATCATTCCGTCTCTATTCCCCCGTTATCTTGATTTGTATAACACGAAAAAAGAGTTTTTTGATAATATAAAGGATGTTCTTAATGGGGATTTAAATTATTATATATCTGGAGAATTTGGTGATCAATACAATGGTCATTATGCGTATTATAATTATAAACATTATGGTATTGATTTAAGCCGGGAGGGAGGGCCAAGCAATGATCCCATATATACGGGTATTGCAGGAAAAATTACGGATAAAAATTGGAGTTATGCGGCAAACGGAAACTCTACACAGATTGAATACGGATATACGTTTGAAGGGAGTTTTAGCAGTACGGGTTTGTATGGGGAATATTTACACATGAAAGATGAAACCATATATCCTGTTGGTACAATACTTGAATCAACAATTCAGATAGGTCAGGTAGCGGGGACTCCTAACTATGATCCCCATTTACATTATGACATACTCTCGAAAAAGAGTTATTCTGAAAGCACGCTTGCTTTGCTGCTTGGCAAGGACGCGCTTCAAAGTTCTTTTTCATCAATCGACAACAAGAAAACAGTGTATGATCCTGCATTGTTCTACAAAAATTGGTTGAATAAATCTTTATTAGTAAAAAAGTAGTGGTTTTGCAGTGCTAGTGCACTAAATGCCGGAATCCTCCGGTTTAGCGAAAAATATAGGGATTATTGCTGTCAGGTATGATAGACACACTTAATACTGATGCAGTTTTAACATTACAGCTGAGCGCCCGGGGGAATTTTGAAGAAAGATTCCCCGGATCAGGTGTATATATAGATCAGGACATTCTTGAAAAATCGTATTTCCGGCTTTTGCTGCCGGTAAGCCTTGAGGTATTCGTCTAAAAGCTTTGTTTTTTCAGTCTTTTTTGCTTTCCGGGGATTCGGGAGCAAGCGCAAAATGCCCGGTTAAACCAGTCCGTGATTTTGATGGCTGCCGCATTGAACTGCTTCCCAACCGCCTTCTTTAGCGCTTTAGGGGTGATCTTTTCCCGCATGAATCACATGAGGCACTGCGGGCACTTGACATTTTTTTACAATGATATATAATTCCTATATGTTTACTATGCAATAAAAGCGGAGGTTTATTATGGCGAGAGCTGAGAAAATTACGGATTTAATCGGACGAACTCCGATTGTAAAAATTAATAAGTTAAATGATGGCGGTGCCACTATTTATGCCAAGCTGGAGAGTTTTAACCCATTACACAGTGTAAAAGATCGCATTGCGCTTGCTATGATTGAGGCGGCCGAGAAAGAAGGAAAGATCAAGCCGGAAACAGTGATTATTGAGCCGACAAGCGGGAATACCGGTATTGGATTGGCTTTTATCTGTGCGGTAAAAGGTTATAAACTAATTCTCACAATGCCGGAAACGATGAGTATCGAACGGAGAAAACTCCTGAAGGCATTCGGTGCCCAGCTTGAGCTCACTGAAGGTGCAAAAGGCATGAAGGGTGCTATTGCAAAGGCTGAGGAGATTTTTGCGGCAACTCCAAATGCGTTTATCCCCCAACAGTTTGATAATCCGGCGAATCCTGCGATTCATGAAAAAACAACAGGCCCTGAAATCTGGGAAGATACAGATGGTGCGGTTGACATACTGATCGGCGGTGTTGGAACCGGCGGCACGATTACCGGTGCGGGACGTTTTTTAAAATCAAAAAAATCTTCTGTCAAACTTATCGCTGTGGAACCTGTTTCTTCCCCTGTGCTTTCCGGAGGATCTCCCGGCCCGCACAAAATTCAAGGGATAGGTGCCGGTTTTGTACCGAAGATCTTTGATGCATCAATTATTGACGAGATATACCAGACCGACGATGTTAAAGCCGGTAAGACAGCACGGGAAGCGGCCCAGAAGGAGGGGCTACTTATCGGGATTTCTTCCGGCGCCGCGCTTGAGGCCGCTCTGAACGTGGCCAAACGCCCGGAAAATAACGGCAAAACCATTGTGGTTATTCTTCCGGACACCGGAGAGCGTTATCTTTCAACTTGGCTCTGGGATATATAAATATTTTGGGCAGCGGTTTTTGAGGGCCGCTGCCTTTTTTTACCCCCTCCCCCCGATTTCATCATCTGTTAAGTTAAATAAGCTGCCAGTTTTACCTATTTATTGTCAAAATTACCGGTTTTAAGGAGTATCTTGAGTTCTTTGAGAGTCTGAGGCCAAGGCTGTTCCATGCCTGTTTGAGCGCGGAGATTAACAATGGCAAAAAGAGCTGTTGCCTTGCCGTCTTCGTCTATCGCAGACTCAATTTCCTCGGCAATGACGTATTGTGAAATAAGCCGCCATGTTTTTGTTGTGATGACAATATCAAGCCCATGTTTCGCGGCGCCTTCACGGGCTTTAGCAGCAAGAACCGTGCTTTCTCCGATAAGATGCCGCACAGTGTTTTTCCCCTGGGCCGGATCATCGTTTATAATTTTTCCCGTACTAAGGCCGCATACCGGATAAAAGACACTGCATCCTTTAACAAAGCGGACTTTTTTTAATTCAAGCAGATTCATACGCAGCATAAGAGCCGCTCTTACCGCATTTAACGCATCATGAGCGGCATTACCGCTTGTCGTTTCAATACCCCAGTGCGCCATAATGCTGCCGTCCGGAATTTCAGCAAAGACCCCGCCTGTTTTTTTCGCAGCACTTTCAGCCTCTTTTGCATAGTCATTTAATAAGTCAAAAAAATCCCGCTCCGGCATGGTATCCGCACGGTTGTGTAAGGGGACGAAACTGCCTGATAAAATTGTTGCTGTTTTTTTTCCGGCCATCTGATGTACAGGCCGTAGAACATCCGTGTTTTTTTTCAACCTGAACAGTATGAAAAAAAGTAAAATCGCGAAAATCGCGATCAGTCCTGCTGAAAAAATTATTATCCAAAGGTAAATTTCCGGCTCCAAACCTATCGCCTGTTTTAAATGGGTCATTTCATCTGTTATTCTGGTAAAAATATTAATAAAAAAATTAAAATTCGGCACTTTTTTACTTGCTTTTTAGCGGAATTCCGCTATGATATTTTTTGATTCTTAAAAATATCGTAGTAACAATTTAATACATTAATGCTATTCATACAAGTAACACATAATGAGGGCTAAGGTAGGGGCAGCTTGAACCAGCTATCTATTCCCCTACCTCGCTTTGGAAAACTTAATCCACGCTTACCGAAACGGGAACCCTCTTTTTCTTTGATATTTTTCCTTTTATGTGCTTTTCCCAAAATAGGGTAAAGCCGGAAGCGATATAGATCGTTGAATAAACGCCAAAGGCCATACCGACTAAAAGAGCAAGGGCGAAATCTTTCATTGAGCCGGTTGTAAACACAAAGATCGACAAGACGGCAAGCATAGTTGTTACGGTTGTAATGATTGTTCTACCCAGTGTTTCCGTGATTGATCTGTTCAGGATATATTCATAACTCTCATCACTATAGAGGCGGCTCGTTTCACGGATACGGTCGAAAACGACAATCGTATCATTGATTGAATAACCGAGTATAGTAAGAATCGCCGCGATTGTTGTTGTATTAAATTCCATACGTGATAAACTGATAAAGGCGATCATAACAAGTCCATCGTGCGCTGTGGCAATCACCGCGCCAAGCGCGAAGCGGGGTTTAAACCGAAACGCACAGTAAAGAAATATAAGAAACAGAGTAAGAATCATCAAAACTGCCGCCTGGCTTTGTAATTGTTTTGAAAATTGTGAGCCGACATACTGTGAGCTGATAACCACCACATTTCCCGTGCCGAATTGTTCTTGCAAAGCGGAAAGGACTTTTTCTGCGGGAATCTCACCGGTTTTTTCATCATCTTCCATGCGGATCATAAAACGGCGCTCGCTCCCCTC
>JAITXS010000177.1 GCA_031284645.1 Spirochaetaceae bacterium
GTCAAGCGACTTCAGCGCTTTCTCTTGTACAAAGTCAGCTAAATTAGAAGGATCAGATAAGCTCCGCCCGATTACCCTTTCTTGTCATTTTGATGTCATTATCTTAATTCGGCAAAAAAAGCTCCCTCTTCCGGCGAAATAACGCGGAAGCTTACCGTTCGTTTTTCTGCCTCGGCAAGCTGGGACGGCAGTGCAATGGGGCCGGCAAGCGGCTCAACTGTTTCAGCAAATTTTGCAGGGTGCGCGGTTTCAAGGATCGCGATTCTTTCGTTTGAAAGAACGCCTTGTTTTAGCAGCTTATCGACCGCTTTCCATCCGACTGCCCCGTGGGGATCAAGGATATAGCCGTAACTATCGTGTACGGTTTTTATGGTTTCGCGTGTTTCGTCATCGCTTACAAAGGTGCTTGCAATGAGCGCTCTCATCTCCTCAAGCGTCCAGTGAGAGGAGAGTCTTTCAAAGTTACTGGGTGCGCCGACATCCATCGCGTTGGAAATCGTTGCAAGTGAAGAGCGCGCATGGTAATTCCCGCTGCTCAGATAATCAGGAAATGTTTTGTTGATATTTGTTGCGGCAACAAAAGACCCTATCGGGGCACCCATTTTTTTTGCGTAGAGGCCCGCGGTAAGATTGCCGAAATTGCCCGAGGGAACGCAAAATACCGGCAGGGGCTGATCAGTCGACGTTGTTTTTAAAAAGGCCCCGGCAGCCGAGCTGTAATAGATTATCTGGGGAATCAGGCGGGCAATGTTAATGGAATTTGCCGACGACATATCGAGTTTTTTTCGTAAATCAGAATTATTAAAAGCCGCTTTAACAAGGCGTTGGCAGTCGTCAAAACTTCCCTCAACGGCAAGCGCGGAAATATTTTTACCCAGACCGGCAATTTGTTTTTCTTGTAATGGCGAGACCCGCCCTTTGGGGTAAAGCACTGTTACACTAATCCCTTCGATACCAAAAAAACCATCGGCAACCGCGCCGCCGGTATCGCCCGATGTCGCAACGAGAATTTTAAGCGGCCTGCTCTCATCCCGTCTGAAATACGAAAAAGCACGCGCCATAAAACGGGCACCAAAATCTTTAAAAGCCGCTGTGGGGCCGTGAAATAATTCCAGAATTGAGCGGCAGGGCTCCCCTTCTCCGCTGTGTCCGTTTGCAGTAAGCGGTACAAGCGGGGCAGTAAAATTAAAGGCACCGCTAATCAAATCACGCAATTCAGCGTCCGGAATTTCAGGGTAAACATAGGGGTGGATTGTTTCAAAAGCAATATCAAGAAAACTCATAGAAGAAAGCGATTTTTCAACGGCAAAACGGTAACGGGGAATTTCTTCCGGCACATAAAGCCCGCCATCCCCGGCAAGCCCGTTTAATACAGCTTGAGAAAAATTGACTGCCCGGCTTCGGTCCCGGGTACTATAGAAACGCATGAGATTATATTAAACAGGTTTAAGCATTTTGTCTATTGCGGTATAGACATAATCGGAGATGTTTTGTCTGCCCGCTTCCCCCTGTACTTCTTTGGCGTAAATCGGCTTACCAAAAGAAATGCTCACAGGACAGCGGCTGACCAGATGATGTTTTTCAAAAATATCGTAACTTCCTGTAATAGCAACAGGCACAAGAGGCATAGCCGACTTCAGTGCAAGTTTAAATGCCCCCGCTTTAAAAGGAAGCAGCCCGCGGCCCTGGCTCCGTGTTCCTTCCGGAAAAATCAACATGGAGCCCCCTTTTTGAATGTATTTTACCCCGTGATTAATCGTTTTAAGCGCTTTGCGGGGATTCTTTCGGTCAATAAAAAGGCCGCCTAAAATCAGAATCCAGATATTAAGAAACGGAATATAGGCAAGTTCTTTTTTTGCGATAAAGCCAAAAGGCCGCCCTGCATAGGCGAGAAGCAAAACAATATCGAATATCCCCGAATGATTACAAACAAAACACATACCGCCTTTTTTAATGATATGTTCCCGTCCGGCCAGCTTTGGCCTACAGGCGATTAAAAAAATAAGCGCCCGCGCCCAGCCCTGCACGACTTTATACATACAAAAAGAAGCGGTTTTTTTTAAAGGCGTAAAGCTCAATAAAATATCAAGACACCCGATTGGGATCAACAGGATAAAACTGATGATAACATAGGCAAAGCCATAAAATGTGATAAGATACGTCATGGATTAGACCTGTAACAAGGATTCCAGTTTATCGACAAGCTTTCCGAATATATCACAGGCTGCCTGCACCGGAATGGGACTGGACATATCAACACCGGCAACTTTCAGCGAATCAATCGGGAAGCGCGAGCCGCCGGACTTTAAAAAGGCAAAGTAGTCGTTTCGTTCTTTTTCCCCGCCGTCCAGTACTCTCTGGGCAAGCGCCAGCGATGCTGAAATTCCTGTAGCGTATTTGTAGACATAAAAGGCACGGTAAAAATGCGGGATACGCAAGCCTTCCATATCGCTTGATTCTTCCAGTACCATATCAGGTCCGAAATATTTTTCAAGGAGCTTGCGGTATTCACCGCGGAGATTATCAACAGTCAGCGCTTCGCCTGATTCTTCAATCTGATGCGTAATTTTCTCGAATTCGGCAAACATGGTTTGGCGGTACAAGGTCGACAGGATGTCATCCGCCCGTTTATTAACAATGTACAAGTTTAATTCCGGCGAGGCGGACTCTTTTTCAAGATGGCGGAAGAGCAACTCCTCATTAAAAGTGCTTGCCACCTCAGCCTCGAAAATCGTATATCCGTAGTGCATAAACGGATTTGATTTTGCCGAAAAATACGAGTGCATCGAATGTCCGCCCTCGTGGGTCAAGGTAAATATATCGCGGATTGAATCTTCTTTGTAATTCATAAGGATATAAGGATCAGTCGTATAACTTCCCGCCGAAAAAGCACCGCTGCGTTTTCCTTTGTTTTCGTATTTATCTGCCCAGCCGCCAAGCAGACCGCCGCGAAGGATGTCAACATACTCGTTTCCAAGCGGGGCAAGAGAGGCTGAAATTACATCAACAGCCTCGTTCCAGTTTGTTTTTTTGCTTGTGTAGGGGACAATCGGGGCATACACATCGTAATGGCGTAACACGTCAAGTTTTAACGCCCGTTTCCTCAAATTATAATAATGGTGAAGCGGCGCTAAATTAGCGTTTATGGTCTCAATTAAGTTATCGTAAACAGAAAGAGGCACATTATCAGGGAAAAGCGCTGCTTCCCGGGCTGAGGAGAAGCCTCTCACACGCGCTTTTATGGCGTCTTTTTTTACCGAGCTACCATAAAGTACGGCAAGTGTTGTTTTGTGGCTTTCAAATGCACGGTAAAAGGCATCATAAGCGTTTTTCCTCAGATTCCGGTCCGGATTCTCCATAAAAACAGACCAGCTTGATTGTGAAAGCGTCCGCGGCCCTTGAGCTGTCTCAATCGTACCGAAATCTAAATCAACATTGGTCAAGACTGAAAAGGTGTCGTTTACAAGACCATCGGCCTCGTTCTCTATCGCGAGGAGTCTTTCTTCCGCTTCGCTTAAAATATACGGCTTCCAGCGGAGCAGGCGCTTAATATAGATCCTGTAATCGGCAAGCCTCTCGTGCCGCAGAAATTCCTCGATTTTTGGGTTTGCAATTGCCTGAATTTCGGGGATAGCCCATGAAAGTCCGGCCGCAGCTTTCGCCGCGATGATCGTAAACTTTCCGGTCATTATCCGCGCCTCATTAGCCCCCTCATCCTCGCATTGGCGTAATTCAGCATAGTACGCCAGACGTTCTTCAAGAATACCGAATTCCCGCGAAAAATCCATAAAATCAGCTAAAGCGGACGCCGATTTCCCTAAATTCCCTTTAAACGATGAGATTCGCTCACAGAGTTTTTCAAATTCAGCAAGCCCCGCTTCCCATTCGTGGTCTGTCGAAAAAAGTTTCGCCAGATTCCAGCGATCGCTTTGGGCAATCTCGGAGCGTGCCGGTATTCCTGTTTTTGACATAGTAGATTCTCCTTGGCTTTACCATCACTTTTTATAATTAGTATACAGAGGGCAGGGGATATTGGGTAGTAGGGTTTCGGGTCGAAGACAGAGTAATATGAGACATCCGCTGTCCTGATCCCTTACCCCTCAAGTTCGTTAAAACAATCCAGAAGAAAACGGTTTAAAAACAATAATCCGTCTTTTGTAAGCGCGTTTTTATTTTTTGCATAAAGCCCGCGGGCACGCCATATTGTAATTGTCTTCGCTATAGCCTCGTCTATTCCAAGCGAAAATCTTTGTTTAAACAAGCTTTCGCATGGGCCGTCAATATAACGAAAGCCCATCATGAGAGATTCCCTTAGTAAGGTTTTACGATCAAGTCTCTCATACGAGGGGATAAATCCCCCGCGCTTTTTATTATGAACAATATATGCCGCTATATCAGGAAGCACCGTATAGCGGATACCTGTTCCTGTTGCATTATCGATAAGGGTGCCGCTTGCCGAAGGCCCGAAACCCAGCCAGCTTTGCATATTCCAGTAACGGATATTGTGCCGCGCCCGTTTTCCCGCTCTTGCAAAATTGGAAATTTCATATTGTGAAAATCCGGCGCTCTCTAAATAATCCCTGCCCGCAATCCAGATGTCCTCTGCCTCTTCCTCCTGCGGCAGAGCAGTGCCGCGGCCTCCAGGGGCAAGAGATCGGGACAGCGGCGTTCCCTCTTCAATCATTAAATCATACAGTGAAATATGCGCCGGATTATATAAAAGCATTGTTTCTATATCATTTAAAAGCATTGTTTTATTTTGATACGGCAGGCCCGATATAAGATCAAATGAAATATCAAAAGCTTG
>JAITXS010000181.1 GCA_031284645.1 Spirochaetaceae bacterium
AGGAAAATATGATTATGTTGATAAAATCGCGGTTCTGTTTCCTTATAGCCCTGACCTTCAGCCTGGCAGGGTGCACCTTGTTCCAAAAAGACAATGCGCCGATACCGGATGAACGGGCAGGGCCTAATCTGGTTATCTATTTTGCCGAACAAAGCGAAACCCGCCGTGTGGCACAGGCTATTGCCCGGACAAGCGGAGCTGAACTTTTTGAAATAACCGGCAGCGCTGCGCGAAAACGCCAAAAACCCCTTCCTGAACTGTTGAATTACGAAACTTTTTTTGTGGGCACTTCGGTTACGGCGGGCCTGATCCCTGAGCCCTTTGCGGCTTTTCTTGCGGAAACCGATTTCTTGGACGGCAGAGTCATCCCCTTTTGGACCAGCAGCGACTTTGAAGGGGATTTGAACAGTGAGTTTGAAAAACGCCTGCACGGAGCGCGTTTCCTTCCCGGCGGAGGTTTTCTGTTTGCCGGACGAGTAAAAGCGAAGGAAATTGAAACAAGGGCCGAAAGCTGGGCGCTGGATATGCTTGAGGAACTTGGATTGCGCAGGGCCGCCGGAGGACACCAGGCCGAAGATATGGTTAAACTGTTCGCGGCGGCCTACAGCAACCGTTTGGGTGAGGCGGTCTTTCAGGATGGGGACTGGACGCTGGAGATGGACGGGATCCGCTGGTATTATGCCCAGGGCAGATTCCTCCCCAAGGAAGATGCGGAAAGGCCGGAGGATTTTCGCCCCCCGTTTTTATACCGGTATTCCCCGGAGCCCCCCGGCAGTGCGGACGAGATAAACCCCTGGCAAGAGACGGCGAATCAGATCCTTTCCCGGCGGCAATATATCGGCTCTAATCGCCTAACAACAAACCCCGGCGCAAAACGTTCTCCCTTTGTCGAGACCCTCTGGCAAGCCGGGGACAAAACTGCGGCTTTCTCTCATCAGCAACGGATCAAATTTCTGGGATGGTCTGTACAGATTCATCAGGACATCGCCGCGCCCCTGGGTCGGGTGGCAGCTCGTATTGAAGAATTATCCAAAGACAGCCCGGAAATACAGGACTGGATTAAAAACCTGGCAAGCATTACCGGTTGGAACTGGAGGAACGTTGCAGGGAGCGAAAACCGCAGTTTTCATGCCTATGGGGCGGCAGTCGATGTACTGATGAAGGCCCATGCAGGTATGGAAACCTACTGGCAGTGGACAGAGGCCAAAGGAATTGACTGGCATACGGTCCCCGCCGAAAAAAGGCAAAATCCCCCCACGCCGGTAATCTGCGCTTTCGAGGAACAGGGCTTTATATGGGGCGGCAGATGGCCGCGCTATGACACCATGCACTTTGAATACCACCCGGAACTTCTGATTCTGGGAACCGGCAGGTAAAAGGCTCAAATGGCGTTAACCATTATAGGAGTGGTAAGTAGAAATTGTATGAGATTTCGAGGTTTTTTCCTGCTGCTACGAATTGAAGTAATCTTGTGTTAGGGAGATGCCGGTAAGTGCCGGGCGATTTTAATGGGTATGCTCTTTGAGTGATGAGACAAGGGCATTTACTGTTGACAACACGATTTTCCGGTCTTGTTCCGGCAGTTTTTCGACAAGCTGAACAAGAGAACGGCTTTCCTTGCTTGGCGGCGCTTCTTTCTGCCCGTTCAATTTTTCCCCGTTTACCAGATAGTCAACCGATACGCCTAAAACGCAGGCTATTTTTATGGCAGATGCAGCGCTGGGGCTTCGTCCGTTTGTATTAAGATAATTGTCAATCGTGTATTTGCTGATACCCGTCCGCGCTGCAAGCTCTTTGACCAAAAGTCCCTGATAATTTAATTCTGATTTTAAATTTTCCCGAAACCCCATTAGATAAACTATACCTAAATTCGAATAATGTGCAATTGACAATATTCTAAAATAATAATAATATTTATTTGTTATTCTATTAGAATAATAGATTCGGTCCGGCGGAAGCCGATTTTTACGGCGGTGTGTAAAAATCGGGCAAGCCGTGAACTATAACGATGTTGAGGTAAACATGAAAAAGATGAAAAAAATGAAAACCGGAATGGTGTTTTTTGGCTTGATCGCGGTGTTACTGACATTCGGCCTGATTTTAACCGTATGTGATAACGGTAGCGGCGGCGGCGGTACACCGTTGGTTAACGGAACCGATGACAAAAAAACCGACACCACGAAAAGGTTAGTGGTCACAAATATACCCGTTGGAGGTTTTGCTATTGCGCTGTTAGTACCAATTGATGATGATGACTCTGATAAGCTTTTAAATAGCTATGTCACTGGTGGTCCGGCGTTTGCTTATCATGGTGAGAATACACTGACAGTTGAATTAAAAAAGCGGGCTCTCCCCATTAATGCTGATCCTGATGCTTCTTTTGATGGTGATGATCTGGCAAATATATTCACAAACACAGACTGGGACGGTACCGGTGAATATTATATATTTTTAACTTTGCTTGAACAAGGCACGTATATGTCTACTACCCGGTATGATTTTTCAGCTGCAACCAGAACTGTTGAATTCAATGAGGGTAATTTTACATGCAGGGATAAAAGCGGCAGCAGCAGTTAAGACCACATTGCCTTGGGTTTCTCCGCGGCCCAAGGCAATTTTTTTTAACGGGCCGTGCCTTGTTGTCTCCCCGGCCCAATTTTTGTAAACTCGTATTAAGGAGGCTTTGTGTTTGTAAATTCCGCCATATCGTTATCCGCGCTCTTTTTTCCCTTGATGATTGGTCTCGCCTTATATCTCAGGGGCAAGCTTGCAGAGAAAAGACAAAGAAGCGATGTATTTCACACGCTTATATTCTTTTCTCTCTTATATCTCCTGTTAAATTGTCTGTATATCATGATAGACGCCCTGTACACAGGGAAAAGCCTTCCGGTGCGGCTAGCATCCTTTGCAGAAACATTGCGTATACGCTACCTCGTCGGACTCCTTTTCTTAAACTGTGCCGCAATAAAAATATATTCGCTCTTTTTAAAATTCGGCTGCTCTCTCTCTTTTGCCAAAGGAAAGAGAGGGGGCCGCATTCTCTTTCCCCTTATTGTTTTCGCCATAGCGTTTACCGCATCGGCCTTCCTCTGGTTTAAACATAAATTTGCCACCGTGAATCTTGAGCAGCTGATCGTCCATATTACCATGCCGCTTAAAGGGGTAAACTGGCAGCTTGTAAGCAGCCAAGTCCCCTCGTTTTTATCCGATGTCCTGCTTAATGCGGCAATCATAACGGCCTTTGTGTCGCTTGTCGTCCGTCTGCGTCCGTATACAGACGGTAAGGAAATCAGTCTGTTCGGCTTCAAAGAGAAATGGCTGGTACCGGCTTCTCTTTCGGTACTTGGTCTTCTGCTTGTTGTAATCCTTTTTTTATGCGGCTTGCCTGTGTATATAAAAAGCGCCCTTGAGCCCCCCGCGCTTTTTTACGAAAAGAATTTTATCGATGCTAAAAATACAGACTTTAGCTTTCCGGCTGAAAAAAGAAATCTTATTGTTATCTTTGTTGAGTCCCTTGAAACCGGTGATTTAAGCACGGAACACGGGGGAGCTCTTTCACAGGAACTCATGCCCGGCGTTTATTCCCTTGCATCCCGGAATATCAATTTTAGCCAGTCAAGCGGGGTAGGCGGGGCAAAACAACTGGAGGGAACCGGCTGGACCGCAGCTGCTCTGGTCGCCTGTTTTACCGGATTGCCGATGAGCCTCAAGGGAACCGGATCGTATATCAGGGAAACCGGTGTTTATCTGCCGTCTGTCATGGGACTGGGAGATATCCTTGCAAAAGAGGGCTACCGGAATTATTTTATCTGCGGTTCAAATGCAGGATTCGCCGCCGGGGATATTTATCTTAAGACTCACGGGCAGACGACAATATGGGATTATCGTTATTTTCTTGAGAATCATTCTATACCGAAAAACTATCATGTGTGGTGGGGATTTGAGGACAGGAAGCTCTACGCATTCTCGCGGGAGAAGCTTCTTGATATAAGCGCCGGGGAAGAGCCGTTCTTTTTTGTTATGGAAACGATGGACACCCATTCGGTGGGCGGCTATCTCGACGGGCTTGCCGAGTCAAAGTATCCCGAAAAATACGAAAATGTTCTTTGGGACGCAGATAAGCAGCTCTGCGCTTTTATAAGCTGGCTGGAAAAGCAGGATTTTTATGATAACACGACAATCGTGATCCTTGGGGATCATCTCTACCCGTATAGCGCATTTTTCCCCGAAGGTGCCACTGATCGCCGTCCCTTAAATATTTTTATTAACTCATCTCTTGACGCAGATCATGCAAAAAACCGGGAGTTTTCGCATTTTGATATATTCCCGACTTTGTTGGATGCGATTGGCGTCCGGTATAATGCGAAAGGCATTGGGCTTGGCAGGTCGATGAGCCGGGGAGAAAGTACTCTGCTTGAGCAATTGGGAGAAAAACAGTTTAACGATTATCTCCTTAAAAAATCAAAGCTCTATGAATCTTTCTTTAAAAAATGAATGCAGGTCCGGTCATGGGATTTTTGGAATGATCGGAACTCTGCGCCCCTAATGCAGGGCACTCTGGCATAAGTCCTCATCATACCTTGACATTTATCGGTATTTTGTTGAAAGTATGCGATAGATTTTACGGAGAAAATTAATGAAAAAAGTTTTTTTAAGCGCGGGATTTTTCCTGGCGTTTATCATGCTCTCTTATACCCTTGATGAAAAAGAGAGCCTGCCTGAATGGTTTCTTCCCCTGCGGGAGGCAGTCTATGAACAGGTACTGGGGGCGGAAGAGGTTTATCAGGTATATGAGGGCGTCTTGGCAAAAACAAACGAGCTTTCCGGTGCCGGGCGTTTTTCGCTGAGTTCCCACTGCGAGTACCTGATGGGAAGGGCGTATCAATATTTTAAAAATGAAAAAAAAGCAATTGAACATTATCAAAAAGGATACGATGAAGCGTTACAATCACTAAAAATCAAAGAAAGCGCGGAGGGCCGGACATATCTTGCTGAAAATTTGTCTCAGCTTTGCACGCTAAAAAACACGATATGGGTTATGGCACATGGTCTTGATGTTGAGAAATTTTCAAAACAGGCGCTTAATTTGGACCCAAGAGCAGTAAAGGCACAATACATGATCGCTTCCCGGTGGATATACGCGCCTTCTCCGTTTTCCGATATTCCCAAGGGCCTTCAAATGATGAAAGACATCCTGAACGGTGATTATCATATTGAAAAAGATGATCTTTTTAACCTGTATGTGTCGTTAGCCTACGGAAACATCAAAGAAAAACAAAAAGAACTGGCACGCCAATGGATAGATAAAGCATTGAGCGTGTATCCTGGCAACCAATTTGCCGGTGTTGAGCTTTTATCGGATTTAGTTCAATAATTCATATATGGACCAAGAGATTTTTATTTTAATTTATTCTATCGGACTTATTGTGGTGGTCGGATACTTTTTTATAATGGGAACCGCCAATGTTATTGGGATGAAGCATCATACGTCTAAACCAACAATAAAATCCGGTATCTTTGTATCTGTTATGGTACCGGCGCGTAATGAAGAAGCAAACATAGAGCGCTGCCTTAATTCCCTGCGGAATCAGGATTATCAGGATTTTGAAGTTCTTGTCATTGATGATAATTCAACAGACAAAACATACGAGATTGTCCGCAAAATAGCGGCCGAAGACAAGCGCGTAAAAGTGTTTAAAGGGAAGCCTTTAAGCGATGACTGGTACGGCAAGCCTTTTGCCTTGCAGCAAGTATCGGAACACGCACAAGGGGAGCTTTTTCTTTTTACGGATGCCGATACCTATCATATGCCGACGAGCGTTTCTTGGGCTGTCAGCAATATTGTCAATACAAAAGCGGATTTTATATCGGGTTTTGTAGGACAGAAGCTGGTAACACTGGGAGAACGTATTACCGTTCCGGTTATGTTTTTACTAACCGGTTTTGTCATACCTTTGTTTCTTAATCGCATTGTCCGCAACGGTTACTTTTCCGCCGCCGTAGGTCAGTATATTGTCATTAAAAGAGATGTCTTTGTTAAAACCGGCGGATTTGAGGCTTTCAAAAAAAAGACCAGCGAAGATATTTATATGTCGCGTTATATCAAAGAATGCAGGTATAAAACGGAATTTCTTGATATCACAGATCAGGTATATTGCAGGATGTACGACAGCTTTCTTACCGGCGTTCAGGGAATCGGAAAAAATATCTATGACTTTCTGGGGAAAAACATCCTGCTGCTCGCTTTGGTTGTCATCGCGGTTTTCCTTTTCTTTTTAATGCCCTTCCCGCTTTTAATTTGGGCAGGCATTACTCACAGTACGCACCTTTATTTTATTATCGCGCTGAATGTACTTGCAACCTTAACATGGCTTGTGCTTTTTATAGGACGGAGAATAGGCTGGTATAATGCGTTTTTGTGGCCCCTTATGTATTGCAGCCTCTTGTATATGATTTTATGGTCTGCATTTAGAACAATCTCCGGACAGGGCTTCCTCTGGAAAGGGCGTGTTGTAACATAAAATCATGGCATATAAACGCGGTAACCCACTTATCAATTTTTCCTTTTTTTTCAGGACAGCGACATTAATCGTTTTTTACATCGTCTGGATCATCGCACAGTGCGTTGTTTTGCTCTTGTATTCAACCCGTTACGAGGGAAGAAAAAAACTAACCCGTTTTAAAGGGAACGCCGTCCTTGTCTCAAACCATACAAGCTATCTGGATCCGGTCATGATTTCAGGCGCCGCAATGCCGCGCACCATGTATCATACCTTACTGGAAGCAACCGTTTTAACACCGTTTTTCGGTACCTTTGTCCGCCTGCTTGGCGGCGTACCCTTGCCGCCCGGTTTGCGGGGACTTGAGAAATTAATCGAATGTACAAAAACAGCGTTTCGGTATAAACATTTCGTTCATTTTTATCCCGAAGGAGAACTCTCGCTCAACAATCAAAACATAGAACCATTTAAATTCGGCGCATTTTACACTGCGGCAAAACTCAATGTCCCGCTTATCCCGATTGTAACAGTTTTTTGCGAAGGACGCCTCAAACCCCATACCTTTTTTGCACGGAAATTCCCCAAACAAAAGCTTGTTGTCTTAGACCCCTACGACCCCAAAGATTTTACCCGCTACACAGAAAACGGTGAAATCGACATTACTTCGATGAAAGATTTTGCCGAAACAGTCCGCCTGCGGATGCAGGAGGAAATTAACAGCCGCCGCAAGAAAAACCCCCGGGACGGCACTCAAAGCTATTACAAAGGCAAAGCCGCGCGAATTAAAGGGATAAACGCATAAGATACGGTAATACCAATTCTAAAAACACCTAGCCACATCAGGAGGGGGAAGTCTCCCCCTCGCTCCAAACCTTCGGTTTTCCGCTACCCCCTCTTCAGGGGCGCTGCCCCCGAGCCCCCAATGCGAATCGCGGGGCAGGAATGCCCCCCAACGCTGAGTACAGAACAGATTGAACTATGGCAGATAATTGCAAACAACAGCAATCATGGATAGAATAGATACAAGAAATGCACAGAAAATTACTAATCGGCTTGTGCGCCGTTTTTATTATCTCCAATAGCATCGCGGATGAAACAAAGCAAACAGCAGAACCGAAAACACCTGTGCAGCCTGTTATGCCCGTGGTATCCGATCCGGAGGATAAGCATGCAGGTAAAAATAATGAACGGTCTCAAAAAACGCCAAACACTGCTGAAAATCCTTTTTCAACACGAAACCCGTTTTTCCGGCCGGCATTTCCGCCTCCGTTTTCACCGAACACAATGCAATCACCTGCGAATAACGAAACTGTTCATGAAATTGCCAACTACACAATGACCGTAACGGCAGCGTATCCCAATGGAGATACAAAAAAATCAACAGCAGATACCATCAATTATGCACAGTGC
>JAITXS010000011.1 GCA_031284645.1 Spirochaetaceae bacterium
CCTACTTTTTCAAGCATAGTCTCTGCAATGGATCGCGCTTCGGCGATCTTCATTTTTTTAGAAACCAAAAGCCCTTCCATAATATTTTCGCCGGCAGTTTTATTTGCGAATAGCGCATAGTTTTGAAAAACCATTGCCGTCTTCCGTCTGACAGCAAGAACATCTTGTTTTTTTGCTTTTTGCAAATCAACATTAAGATCGTCAATGCGCAAAATGCCTGAGTCGGCTTTTTCTAAAAAGTTTACACACCTAAGCAGCGTTGTTTTCCCCGATCCGCTTGGGCCTAATAAAACCGTGACATCTCCTTCGTTAATCGAAAGATCAATTCCGCGCAACACATTATTTTGCGCAAAAGTTTTTTTTAGCGATTTAATTTCGATAATGGCGTTGCTCATGTTGTAAGTTCCCTGCATATTTGTTTTTTGTAATGTGTTTCGATGAGGTAAAAAACGCGTTCGATTACAATAAACACACCCCAAAAAATAAGTCCTGCCGCAAAATAACTTTCCAAATAACGGTAATTAATGGTTGCTTCTAAAAGGCATGTGTTTAAAATATCGTTTACACCGATAAGGCTTGCAACCGCAACCGATTTAATCATCTGTATGCAGATATTGCCGGAAGGCGGGATAATTACCGGAATAATCTGCGGCATAATAATCCTTGCAATAGTAGCATTGGTTGTATGCCCGACAGAATATGCCGCATCAAATTGATTGCGGCTTACAGACTCAAGCGCTCCTCTGAAAACTTCCGCCATTCGTATAGCGCATGGGAACGAAAGTGATATAATCGCCACAGAGATAGAATTAAACATGCTATACTGCGAAAGAATAATATAAAAAATTAAATAAAACACAAGTATGGGTATGCCTTGTATAACCGTAACAATAACTTTAAAAACCGGTTCCACATAGCGCACGCGGTAGAACATGAGCAATGCTATCGGCAAGCCAAAAAGTGTGCCGATAAGCATAGCCGCCAAAGCGATAGAAAGAGACAGGGGTATTGCAGAAATACCCGCAACTATTGTTTGCAAAAAGAACACCGTGTCAAAGTCCATGTTACTGTAAACTCGCGTAATAATTGGTAAGCTTTTCTTGCTGTATGCGCTCAAGCGTTCCGTCTGCTTTCATTTCGCGCAAGGCACCGTCAACAGCTTGTTGCAATGCCGGATTGTTCTTGTTAAAAATAAAATACGCCTTTGAAATAATTACCGGTTCGCCTCTTGATATAAGACCTGCGTTTTGCAAAGCGTTATATTTTATCACATCGTAGCGAATCAAAATTGCTCCTGCAGTTTTGCCGTTTGTTATATCGTGTATGCGAACTTCATCATCGCCGTATACTTTGAATGCAAGCGGCTTATCAGGATGATTTTTATTATATGTTTTTACAAAAGCCTCGTAATTAGATCCTGCCGACACGCCAAGCACAGCGTCCGGTTTTCCCGCAAAGTCTTCGATTGATGTTACATTTGCGTAAGGACCGTTTTCCAATACAGCGATATATCCGTTATAGTCATTGTAGCCTTCTTCTCCGTAGAGATATGTCCTGCGCCTGTCGGGATTTTCTTCAAACTCGTGTGCGCCTATGTCAACCTTGCCTGCGCCAAGTGAAATTAAAACGCTTGGAAAATCAAACATCTCATACGTAAACGCATATTGCGGAAGCCGCTTGTCAACTTCGTCTAACACAGCCTTTTCAAAACCCACAAGATTTCCGTTAGCGTCAAGATAGCAATACGGTTCATACTTTTGACCTGTTCCGACCACAATAGCTGTAACATCAGCTTCCGTCTTTTTTTTGCAGGATGGCAATTGTAATGCCACTGCGATAATTACAAACGCCATTAAAACGTTTTTTACGATTTTTTCGTTCTTTTTCATAAAACTCTCCTAAAAAAAACATTTCTTAAGTTCTTACAACAAGGTTTTGAGTCCTTGTTTTTTTTGCAAGAAACGTAAAGACCAGAGTGACAATAGTCGATAGAGCCACGAAAATCATGGCAACTACAGAGAATGCTTCAAGCGAGTGTCCTGTATGCTTGCTTAACGATGTAGCCTTGCCTAGCACATCAATAACACCCATAGCGAAGGTAAGCGATGTGTCTTGCAATAGCCCCGTGATCATTACACCCGTGCTGGGAATTGCGATTACAACAGCCTGCGGGATGATGATACGGATATACGCAAGCGGACGGGTATGTCCTATGCTCAAGGCGGCATCCCACTGATCGTGCGGAACACTTAAAACAGATGAACGTATAATTTCCGAAAAAAATCCTGCGGCATTTATGCTGTAAGCAATAAGCACAAAAAGCATTTTGTCCGCACGGACTATGTTGATGCCGAAAACAAGCAACGCTGCAGGAAGCCCGTAGTATATTAAAAACATTTGTATATAAATCGGCGTGCCGCGCACAAACGAAACAATGACAGCCACAACCGAGTGCAACACCGACAAACGCTCGATGCGCACAATCGCCATAAGAGCGCCTAAAATTAGTCCCGCAACAGCGGCAACGCAGACTATCAATAGTGTCACCGGCAGCGCCTGCAAAATTTTTGGAAAAAAATCAATTACATAGTACCAATCAAATCCAATCATGCTAAGACCTGTTTTTCCAGTATCTCCAAAACTTTTTGGTTTTGTTCCTGCGTGCCTATGGTTATACGTATCCATGTGGGCATGGAAAACTCGTTGCCGTTTCGTACCAAGATGCCGTGTTTGAGGTATGCCGTCTCCAGGTCATCGGCGTTTTTGCCTGTGTTGATCATGATAAAATTACACGCCGTGGGAATGTATTCAATGCCGAGGCGATCCAGCGTTTTGTGATAAAGCGCTTTACCTTTTGCATTTTCGCTTAACACGCGGCGGCAAAATTCATCATCTTGCAGGGCGGCGAGAGCGGCGGTTTGGGCAAAGGCGTTGACGTTTACCGGAGCGCGAATGCGGGCAATTTTTTCGATGAGCGGGGCGTTGCCTATGGCATAGCCTATGCGCAGCGATGCAAGCCCGTAGATTTTTGAAAAAGTCCGCAGGCTGATAACATTGGCAAAGCGGCGAACCAGCTTGATCGTGTCGGGCGCATCGGGAGGCGCAAAGTCTATGTATGCATCGTCAAGCGCGACAAGAATGTCGGGGGGAATTTGCTGCAAAAATGATTCAAGTTCGGTACCCGGCACATAGCTGCCGGTGGGATTGTTGGGGTTGCACAGCCAGATAAGGCGGGTTTTCGGGGTAATACGCCCCAGTATGGCATCTAAATCAAGGCGGTGATTGCGCAACGGCACAAAAACCGGCGTCGCCCCTTCCGCGCGGGTCGCGATGGTGTACCAGCCGAATGAGGGCTGGGGAATAATCGCCTGGGCACCCGGCTCAAGGGCGGCGAGGGCGACAAGGCTAATTAACTCAAACGAGCCGTTGCCAAAAAGCAATTCGTTAGGCTCAATGCCTAATTTTGCGCTGAGCGCGGCGCGAAGCTGCGTTGCGCCGGTGTCGGGGTAGTAGGCAATTTCGCCGCTCATTCCTGCGATTGCCTCTATCACTTTGGGCGAGGCACCGTGCATATTTTCGTTACCGGCAAGTTTGATGATGGTGGAAAAACCGAATTCACGCTTTGCGCTTTCGATGGATCGCGCCGCCTTAAACGGCGCAATGCTGTCCAGCGATTTTTTGCAAACCGAAGACGAGGAATCGGGAGTCGTTTCGCGGCGCGCATACTTGTCTGCCGTGATAATCGCTTCGCGTAGTTCCTCTGTTGTCCAGGGGCGCAAAAGCCCCGCGTATATCGGTGTTGATTTTTTTATAAGCGGCTCAATCACCTTGAAATTGGCGTCAAAGTTGGGTTCAAGCCCCAGTTCGGCAAGTGTAATCGGCAGTTTAAGCGCCTTGAATATTGCAACGCGATGGGCAATTTCTCTTGACTCACGGTCTTCGAGCGCTGCCTGCACGAGCAAAGCGAAAGCGACCTTCTCGCCGTGTAATTTTTCGCGCAATGGGGGAAGGGCCGAGCAGGCGTTGTAGAAGGGGTGAGCGATGCCTTGTGTGTCGGCAAGGCCGCGTACCATGCCGCACAATCCGGCAAGCACAAAAATGCAGTCGATCACCTCAATTATTTCTGCGGTATTATGAGCGCCGTTTTCCAAATCGCGCACGACTTTTAAGCCGAGTGTTTCGAGTATATCCCGGGAAAACGCGCCGTATTGTGTTACCAGACGTACATAAAAGTCATTGTTTGTTTTTAAATTGGGATAAGATTCATACCATTTGGCAAGAGTATCACCTATGCCTGAACGCAGATAGCGTAAGGGGGCGCGGCTGATAATGTCCGTGTCGGCTATGATCAGTTCCGGTGAATTTTCATTGTACAGCGCGTCTGTCATAATTCCTTCGGCACTGTACATGACAGAAACCGCTGCCCAACACGCGCAGGTTGCGGCAATGGTCGGCACAGTGACAACAGGCAGCGTCGCATAGCCGCCTGAGGCTTTGGCAAGATCCATGATCCGCCCGCCGCCGACCCCCATAATCGCCTCCGCCTTGAATTCTGCGGCTTGGCGGGCAATGTCTTTTGCCTTGTCGTGCGTGGGATAGCCTGTATATTCAAGCGTTGCAAAGGCGACGTTTGCCGCATCAAGGCTTGCCGATAATGCCGGAAGCGCACGAGAGAGGGCGGTGGAGCTGCCGATGATGAAGACCCGCTTTGCAAGCGGAGTGACAAGATCGCCCGCTTTTGCAAGGGCGCCGGGCTCGTTTACATATTGTTTTGGTGTAACGATATTGATCATAATGCCCCCGACAGCACATAACGCTCGCCTGAATCGGGCAAGAGGACAACGATGTTTTTTCCCTGAGCTTCGATCCGTCCGGCAATTTCAAGCGCCGCTTTTACCGCCGCACCGGAGGACGGCCCCACGAGGATTCCTTCGCTGCGGGCAATTTCCCGCGCTATCGCGAAGGCATCGTCATCACTTACGCGAATCACCTCATCGTAGATGTGCGTGTTAAGTACGGCCGGTGCAAAACCGGCACCTATCCCCTGAATGCGGTGCGCACCGCTTGTGCCTGTAGAAAGAAAGGGCGATGAGTCAGGCTCCACGGCAATTACTTTGATTGCCGGGTTTACCGATTTTAAAAAGCCCCCTGCGCCCGAAATTGTGCCGCCTGTTCCCACACCGGCGACAAAAAAATCAATTTTGCCGTCGGTTTGCCGCCATATTTCGGGTCCGGTTGTGGCAAAGTGGGCGTTCGGGTTGGCTGCGTTGATAAATTGCCCGGGGATAAAGCTGTCCTTTATCTCGGCGGCAATTTCTTCGGCCTTTGTGATTGCCTCGCGTATGCCTTTAACACTGTCACTCAGAACCACTTCCGCGCCATAAGAGCGCAGCAGCGCCTGATATGCATTCGATGTGCTGTCAGGCGTTACGATGATAACGCGGTAGCCCTTGAATGCGGCAACCGCCGCCAGCCCCAAGCCGGTGTTGCCGCTTGTCGGCTCGATAATCGTGGTATGCGGCCCGATAAGACCCTTTGCCTCGGCATCTTCTATCATTGAGCGGGCAATGCGGTCTTTTACGCTGCCTGCCGGATTAAAATATTCAAGCTTTGCCAAAATCCGCGCTCCCGCTGCATATTTTTTTTCGATGCGGGAAAGTTCCATTACCGGCGTATTGCCTATTAATTGCGAAAGATCTTTTTTAATATCCGACATTTGATAACTCCATCATCTGATAACTCCCTGATCTAGTAACTCCATTTGATAACTTTTTTGCGCAGCGCCGTGATAATCGCGTTTAACCCGGTAATAACCAATGCGATAAAAATGATACCGGCAATAGACTGAGTATAGTTCGCGTAATCAAGCGAGCGGCGTACATAAAATCCCATACCGCGTTCGGCACCTATCATTTCCGCGACCGTCAGGGTCATAACAGAAATCGAAAGCACCGTTGTCATATCATTCCAAATATGGGGCAGCGAATAGGGCAGAATGATTTTAAAAATCATCGTGCCGGTTTTTACGTTAAGAATTTTTGCCGTGTTGATAATCCGCGTGTCTATCGTGCCGACACGTTGTATCATGTTCATAAAGAGCATCCAGAATGTGCCGCAAAAAATGACAAATATTGATGCACTGGTAAATGTCGGCATCATCACCACGAGATACGGGCTGTAAATGAGCGCCGGCACCGTACTTATAGCCTTTGCGATGGGAAAGACTGCGTTGCGCAAACGGGGTATCCAGCCGACCGCAGTACCTAAGCCAACGCCGGCGATAAGCGAGGCGGTAAATCCGCTGAGTAACAAAAATATTGATCGCGCAAAACCTGAGAGTATCATTTTGTAATCATGCACAAAAACCGCAAACACATTTTCAGGAGCGGGTACAAACACAAAGGGCAGTAAATCAAATTTTGTTACTACAATTTCCCATATCAAAAGAAAACCCAGCACGATTCCCGCGACATCTTCCGCCGATTGTGCACTCTCCGTGTTGCGCAATTTAATTTGAAAAAATATCCATGTCAAAAGACAACACACGATAAACGGGTAGGGCGATTGAATTTTAAAACGCGCGTTCATTTTGCCGGGGACGGCAAGGGACAACACGATTATCAAAACAAAAAAAAGCGTAGGAAAATTAAACACAGACCTAAACAACTTTTTCATAACACCACTTCCTTTCCGCCTATGTGTTCGGTTACATCCTGATAGAATTTTGAGACGAGTATCGCGCGGAGGCGGCGGTATTCTTCGCTGTCAAGAAGCTGCCCATCCTTGTTGCGGGGACGCGGCAGGCCAACCGGAATCATTTCGGAAATAACGCCGGGCTTCATAAAGATGATTTTGTCGGAGAGCAGCAATGCCTCGTCAATATCGTGGGTTACAAACACTACGGTTTTTTTTCGTTCATCTGCGCCCCACAGTTCCAAAAGGAGCTGCTGTAGCGAAACGCGCGTTTTAGCGTCTATCGCGCCGAAGGGCTCGTCCATCAAGAGGATTTGCGGGCTAACGGCAAGGGCGCGGGCAATGGCCACCCGCTGCTGCATTCCGCCTGAAAGCTGTCCGGGCAGCTTGTCGCTTACCCCGGAAAGCCCCACGCGGATCAAAAACGCCTCGGCTTGTTCTTCATACTGAGACGCCGAGAGGTCTTTGAGCACCTGCTTCATGCCGAAAATCACATTTTGTTTTGCCGACATCCACGGAAAGAGGGTGTATTGCTGAAAAACTACCGCCCGCTCAGGCCCCGTACCGTTTACCGGAACATTGTCTATGAGGACGCGCCCCGCATCGGGCACGGTAAGTCCTTCCAGCACGCTGAGCAGAGTGCTCTTGCCACAACCGGAGGGGCCTATGACGCAGACAAACTCGCCATCTTCAATAACGGCGTTGACGCCGTCAAGCGCCTTAAACTCCCTCGTCCCCTGTTTAAAGGCGAGGCTTATGTTTTCAATTTCAATCCTACCCATGATATCAATTACACTCCGACATCGTTTTCTGCGTAAAAGGCGGCGAGATTCTCAAAAAGCGGCTCGGACGGATAACGTTTCCTGATAATGTCAAGCGCGTCTTTGTACACCGAGACGTCCACCACATCGTGAATATTTACGCCTTCGGGTTTGATATATTTTGTAGCCTCAAGCGTATTCCACACATTGATAATCCGTCGTAAATCCGGATCGGGATTGTAGGATCGCTGCCCGTTACGGGTGGGGTCAAACACCATCTCAATGACAAACTCCACATCCTGAGAAGTGAGATCGGCAAACATCTTGGCAAGCTCGTCACGCTGCGCCGGATCGTTAAAGTCGCGGTATGCCCGCAGATATGCGGTGATAAAGCTCACAAAAATATCGCGTTTTGTTTCAAGAGACGGCGTGTAAGCGTTAAGGCGGCAGCAGAGATAGTTAGGCGACAGTTCGTTCATGGGAAAGAGTATCTCAAGTCCCAATTCCAGGGCACTGCGCCGATAGGGGCCGCCGGCGATAAAGCCAATATCAACCTGTCCTTTGCGAACAGCCTCAATGATATTAGGGTAGTTATCGATTTCCTGAAAATGCACATCATCGACAATTCCGGCCTGTCCCAAGGCATAGCGGGACACCATCTCCGAAGTGGAAAGACGCACAGTACCCAGTTTGGCCCCTTTCCAATCCTGAATGTTTGCGTATTTCTCGGCGTTTTCCTTTTTGGTAATAACATAGTTCCCGCCGGAAAGCGTACCCCCTATGATTTTTACCGGTGCTTTCTGGGATGCGTAGACAAGCGGCGGGATCAATTCTTCAAGGTAGATATCGCCCTTGCCCAAACTGAGCGCCTCGGTGCGGCCGTCCCGCAGGAAGATAAAGTTCGGATCCAAGCCTTCCTCGGTAAAGTAGCCCCGCTCCCGTGCGATAATCGACAGCGGATTTGACGTAAGATTGGGATCGGCGATAATATTGATACGCTGAATCTCTTTTTTTGCTACCGTTTCTCCTGCTGTTTCTTTCTTTGAACAAGAAAAAAATAATGCAGCCCCCGCAATAATAAGCAAAACCGTCCTTGCTGCGATTCCGGATGACCATGCGGCTTTTGCCGCCCTTCTCTTTTGAAGTTTTTCCATAACTTCCTCCTGTAAAAAATATTTAAAAAGTGATGCATGATACGTTTCTTTATGCAAAGTGAATCTCGTTATTTGCCAAGATATTCCACTCTGATGAATTCACGCTTCACTACTCATTCCGCATTGCTAACTGCCTGAGCGCTTCTTCAATGTAATCGTAGCTCATAAAAACACGAATTCCGTGTTCTGCCAGTAGTTGCCGTGGTACTTCTCCGATACGCATGGCAAGCACGCCCTGACAATCGGAGATCGCGTCAAGAAGCGCTTCAAATTTTCCGTGCCCTCCGCTGCCACAGCCGTGTGCATCACTGCCGCAGTATTGCTGCGCAATGGGGCGTTTTTCCAATAACTCTGCTTTTTCGCCGTCCCAGCGGTAAATGTAAAATGATTCCGCATGGCCAAAATGTTCGTCCACCAGCACGCCGTTTTTGCTTGCCACCGCAACAAGCATTTTTTTTGCAAGGCTTTTTTTGTTGTCCGCCACAACATTTTTTTCGTTAAAATCAGGCGTACTTTCGGTAAATTCGCGGGAAATATCATTATCAAGCGTTCCGGCTGCATCGGCACGGCACTGTTTGCAATGGCGCATCTGAGGCAGAATAGGCTCGCACCGGGTACGCATCTCGTTAATAATCTCGTTGCTGACCAGCGGCACATCTTCAAAAAGTGTATGTTTTACCGGAATAAGCTGCATGATATTCATGATGTCCGCTCCGGCTTCTTTTACCTGTGCCGCGATATTCGGTATTTCGCTCTCGTTTAAGCCGCCGATAAAAACCGTATTCACCTTGCAGACAATGCCTAAAGCGCTTGCCCGCCGAATTCCCGCAAGTTGTTTTTCTATCAGTATTTCCGCAGCTTCTGTTCCGGTAAAACGCACGCCGTGCAGATCGATATGCCGGTAAATCCTCCGCGCCGTCTCGGGGACAAGGGAGTTTACCGTAACGGTAATGTGCGAAACTCCGCAATCGGCAAGCGTATCGGCATATTCATCAAGCAGCAGACCATTTGTGGAAAAACAAAAAACCGCCTCTTTCCACTCCTGCCGTATCAGACGCAGGGTCTGCACGGTGTTTTCCGCACAGGCAAGCGCATCACCCGGGCCTGCAATGCCGACCACCGTAAGGTTCGGGAGCCGTTCCCGTGCCTTCATGCAGCGTTCAAACGCCTGCCCTGGCGACAATACCACCGCAGTAACCCCCGGGCGGCTTTCGTTGACACAGCTAAACTTGCGTCGGCAGTAATTGCACTGAATATTGCAATCACCGGCAACCGGTAAATGAATCCGTGCATGAGTTCCCGCGCACGAGTCAAAGCACGGATGCACCGCCGATTTTTTCCTGTTAATGTCCTTTGCCAAGTCCATGTGTATAAATTACTATTGAATTCCTAGTATGTCAATAGGCTTTATAGGAATTTATCAAAATAATTAAAAAACGGAAAACGCGGCGACTATCGTGTTGTCGTATTGTTTGGCAGCGGAAAAGTGAGGTTTCCCGGCCAATTCATGAAATACAGAGGCATTGCCGTACGGCAATTAATTTATCTTGTTGTGCCGCTTGTTTTTGATATATACTGTGGTATGAATGGGGCAGCTATTGAACAAGCAGCGAATATTCAGAGGGACAGGCGGCTCCGTTCGGATTGGACATTTCCGGAATTATGAAGAGAAGAGGTTTTTATGCCTATAGAACAATACACAGAATCCTTATGTTTGCAGGAAATGCACTGTACTCTTGGTGAAAATGCCTTTGGCTTTGTATTCCCTCAAGGCGATGTTCCATCAGTGGATAAGTTAGAAAAACTTCTCAAAAAAGCCGGCGGGAAACCTGCCGTCTGTCCGTTAACGGACTATGATCAAGGCGGCAGCGGAAAGGCAAAACCGGAATATATCATTACTTTTAACAAACAACCCAAAACAATCATTGTTGTGGAGTGCAAAAAAACAGTTTCCAGTCATAATTCTGAAACGTTCGATCACCCGAAAAATTATGCCGTTGACGGCGCACTGTATTACGCAAAATTCTTGAAAGAAGAGTATAATGTCATTGCTCTTGGTGTATCCGGTACAAAAAAAGATAAGATAAAAGTTAATGCCTATCACTGGCAGAAAAATCAGGAAACGTATACCGAATTAAAAAAAGCCCGTGATATTATCTATGAACCGGAAAACTATTTACGCCTCGTATCGGGGGAATCGGTAAAAAAATCAATATCAATTGAAGACATACAAAGTCTTGCATTGGAAATGCATGAATCTTTGCGCTCGCTTGCCGTAACTGAACGGGCAAAGCCGGTTTTTATTGCCGGTATTTTAATTGCATTAAAAGATGATGATTTTGTAAAAGAATATATCAACCTTATTTCTTTTAAATCGCTTTTAAGCCGTTTGAAGGATGCAATAGATAATGTACTAAAAGGCAGCGATGTTCGTCCTGACAAAATCGATGATATACGAAATCATTTTACTATCATCGGTAAAAATACAAAGTTAAAAGCAATTCCCCTGGGTCATTACAATTCTTTAAGCTGGTACATCGAAGAATTGGAAAAAAAGATAAAACCCATGATGGATTATGCGGATAATACGATAGATGCGTTAGGTATTTTTTATCATGAATTTGTTAAATACTCCGGTGGTGATGGGAGCGGATTAGGAATTGTTTTAACACCGCAGCATTTAACCGAGTTTATGTGCGACTTGGCAGAAGTCAATAAAAATAGCAGGGTAGTTGATATTTGCTGCGGTTCAGCTACATTTCTTGTTACCGCTATGGGGAAAATGTTTAAGGGGGCAAACGATAAGGAAATTGAGAGAATACGCCAAAATGCGTTGTTTGGTGTTGAAAGTGATGATGACATTTATACGCTTGCCATAGCAAACATGATAGTACGCGGAGACGGTAAATCCAACATCCTTTATGGTGATTGTTTTACTAAAAAAATAAAGGAAGATCTTAAATCAAAAAACATAAACATCGGCTTGATAAATCCGCCATACTCACAGGATAGCAGCGAGTTGGAATTTGTTGAAAATATGCTTGATATTTTAATGCCGGGCGGGATTGGTGTCGTGGTTGTACCCATGTCATGTGCTATCGGTACAAAGTTCAAGGAAACTCGTGAAAGATTGTTTAAGAAACACAGCTTAAAAGCGGTTTTTTCCATGCCCGATGATATATTTTATTCAAACAATGCAAATACCAATGTATGTGTTATGGTGTGGGAATCTCATAAGCCCCACAACAGCAGGAAAAATACTTTTTTTGGGTATTACAAAGACGATGGTTTTGTTAAAGCAAAGAAACTCGGACGAATTGATAAGTTTAATAAATGGAAAGCCATAGAAACAGAATGGCTGCAGCTTTACCACGACATGGATAGTAAAGACGGGTTGAGCGTAAAGAAGCCGGTTAATTGGGATGATGAATGGCTCTGTGAAGCATACATGGAAACGGACTATTCTGTTTTGACACAAGATGATTTTCAAAATACCGTTAATAATTATTTGGCATATTTGGTAAAAACCGGACAATAAATGAGAGTTAAAGATTTATTCACGTTACACCAAGGTAATGGTTTTGAACTGATCAATATGGAACTTGATAAGTCATCAAAAATCAATTTTATCGCAAGGACAAGTGAAAATAATGGTGTAACTGCTCGAATTAAAGCGATAAATACACCGCCTTTTCCCGCAGGGTATATCACTGTCGCACTTGGCGGCAGTGTCTTGTCTTCTTTTGTTCAAACAGAAGCTTTTTACACAGGGTTCCACGTTATGGTATTGCAGCCCAAGACAGATATGAGTTTAGAGGAAAAGCTGTTTTATTGTCATTGTATAAAAATGAACGCATATCGCTATCAGTACGGAAGGCAGGCGAACAAGACCTTAAAAAATCTTGAGATGCCCGATCTGCCGCATTGGTTAAAAACATATAAAATAGATTATTCAAAAATAACTACACGAATTCAGAAAAAAGAATTACCCTTTGATATTGCTAATTGGCATAAATTTAAGCTGAATGATATTTTCGAAATTGAAGGCACAAAAACAACAAAACCGGAGACTCTTGGAAAATACGGGGCCGGTGAATATCCGTATATTACAACTCAGGCATCAAATAACGGCGTTGGGGGTTTTTATAATTATTATACAGAAACAGGAAATGTTTTAGTTATTGACAGCGCTGTTGCGGGATTTTGTTCTTTTCAGGACAAAAATTTTTCTGCAAGCGACCATGTTGAAAAATTGATCCCCAAATTTGAGATGAATAAATATACCGCTTTATTCTTGTCAACGATTATTAATCGGGAGAATTTCCGTTATAATTACGGACGCAAGTTTAATCAGATGAAAATTAAAAACACAGATATAAAACTGCCGGTGGATAAAAACGGAAACCCCGATTGGTACTACATGGAAAATTATATAAAAGCATTGCCGTATTCCGACAAAATAGCGTAAGGGTCTTATGGTAAATGCGGCGCTTGAAGCGTAAAAACGATGTCATCGATTATCTTATCCGGCGTTGATGCGCCTGCGGCAACGCCGACAGTATCGAATAAAAAGATATCATCCGGTAATTCGTCTGCATTTTCCACAAGCCATGCTGCTTTATGTTCATTTTCGGCTATGGCCAGCAGCCGCCGTGTATTTGACGAGGCATTCCCTCCGGCGATAATAAGCGCGTCTACCTTTTTACATAGGGCGCGGAGCGCTTCCTGTCGGGAGGCTGTTGCACCGCATATCGTGTCAATAAGGCTCAGGTGCGGGAAGTATTTTTTTATACTGCGGGCGATATCTGTGTACTCAATACGGGAAATGGTCGTTTGTGCAAGCAGGGCTGTCTCTGCTTCGGGGCTTTTTTGATATAAGGCTTCCGCTTGAGCCTGTGCTTCGTCAACACTTGATACAATAATAATCGCCTCGTTGTATCCTTTTATGCCCACGACTTCACTGTGATTTTTTTCGCCGGCAAGAAAAACCACCCTGTTTGTACGCGCTAATTCGGCCGCTTTAAGCTGGCTTTTTTTTACCATAGGGCAGCTTGCGTCAATTATTTCGGCGGCGCGGGCCCTAAGAAAGGCTTCTGTTGCCGGCGGAACACCGTGAGCGCAGAGCACCACAACAGAGTCTTTTATGTCGGGACAGTTTTCTATATCGCGTATAATATGCACACCGATTTTCGCAAGGTCTTGTAATACACTGTTATTATGAATAAGCTCGCCGAAAGTCCACAAGGGTCTGCCTGTTTTTGCGGCCTCAAAACTCAGATCAAGGGCCCTGCGTACGCCCATGCAGTAACCTGAAAGTTCGGAACGAAGAACTTTCATTGTTTCGTAAAGCGGTATTTCTCGTTATCCCAGTCA
>JAITXS010000019.1 GCA_031284645.1 Spirochaetaceae bacterium
CCCCAAAGGGGGCTTGACAAACTTTTTTTCGCTTAAATAATAATTTGGGTATTGGGTATTGGGTATTGGGTATTGGGTATTGGGTATTGGGTATTGGGTATTGGGTATTGGGTATTGGGTATTGGGTATTGGGGCGCAGCGCTGTGGGCATACGCAGACAGGTATTCTGCTACACCATCAATGAGAGAGAAAATCAGCTGGACTGCTTCCGATATGATATCTCTCACCCCTTTCTTCATAGTGTTAGTTTATTACTTTTGCCATGATTCTGTCAAGCGCTGCATTGCCTAAAAATTAGTACGATCGAAAAGGGTCAAAAAAAATTGCCGTGCCACACTGCCGGGGCGGGTTTGACAATTACCGTGATTTATACTATTTTGTATCATATATTCTGTAAGATTCCGTACCCTACGACTATATACAAGTCAAAGAACACAAAAGGCGGCAAAGCGGAAAACCAGAAGATGATGAGGAGTAATTCGTAAAAAGTATGATTGACCGGGATTATTATTTAAAACGTTTGGTAGATGAAGCTGATCGTCGGCCGGTAAAAATACTTACCGGAATAAGGCGATGCGGGAAATCTTTTCTGTTCCGTCAAGCTATCGACTACATTAAAAGATGCGGGATAGATGATTCTTGTATTGTTTATCTTGATTTTGAAAATTTTGTCCTGCCTGAAACGTCAAATGAACAGGAATTACAAGCATATCTTGAAAGTCTCGGATTTATACAAAACGACGATAAAAAACGCTTCGTTTTTCTTGATGAAATTCAAAAGATTTCAGGCTGGGAAAAAATGCTCTCTGAATTTTTATCAAATCAAAATATTGAATTTTTTATTGCGAGTTCCGGTACAAACTTAAAAAACCCTGCGTTAAAAGAACACCTTGAGGGCAGATACACCGAAATAAAGATCCATCCGCTTTCATATTCCGAATACCGGAAAATCAGCGCTTCCCTGTTTGAGGGGCGCTTGGAAAATCCGGACGAATTTGTTAAACGACCCGGATCCCTGTTAAGAAAAATTCTGGAACGCGAAAGCCCTTGTGATTCGCTTAATAAAACCCCGGGGCTTCTTGAACGCGCTATGGCGCTTAGAAACGAATTCGATGAGATATTTAAAAAATATGTCCTGCGAGGCGGTTTTCCGGGAACGCTTTATTGCAGGGAGTTTGAAGAGAAAAACGTGCTTGGTGATATTTATTCGTCTATTCTCTATCATGATATCCTGTCAAAACATAACATAAAAAATAACGAGCTTCTGGAAAAAATCGTCAAATATATTTTTGAACATATAGGCGATGAATGTTCAGCACAGGGGATTTCAAATTATTTTAAAAGCAAGAAGTATAGCAAAAATATTTCAAGCATCAAGCGTTATCTCAATCATCTTGAAGAAGCGTTTGTTATAAAACGAATACGAAGACTCAACTTAGAAACATGGAGCGTTCAATACGCCGGTTCAAAGTATCATGCGGGCAACCATGCTTTAGTTTACGCGCTCAGCAATAATAACAGCGGCCTTTTACGCGGCGTTTTGGAAAGCATGCTGATCAATGAGCTTGACAGGCGTGGGTATGAAATTTATTGGGGCGGCTTTAATCAATTACGTGTTGAATTTGCCGCAAAAAAAGAAAATACCCTTCTTTTAATTCAAACGGTAGATCAACGCGATGATATACAAACAATACAGAAAAAAATTGAGGCGCTTGACAAGATTGTCTTGCTTAATCCGACAAAGGTACAATTACCCTTTCTGTTGTTTTTTGACAAAGAGACTGAAGTGGAATATGAAAACAAAAGGTTTACAATTCCTGTAGGGAAAGAGAGTATCGCAAAATATCTGAGTTTGCCTGATTTTTTATTAAGTGAAACATATTGACAGAGAGAATTCGTCCTGAGCGATGCACGGGATCAAATGAGAAGGCTTTCCGATCTGAAAATGAATAGTGTATTAGAAATCATTAAAGAACGGATTTCCGAAGATCAGGGCACGGCTAGTGTTTTTGTTTTTCCTTCTGAAAACACCGCTTCTTTTTGGGCGGAAAAAGCGCTCTCGCTTTTTAAACTCAAGACCATAGCAAAAGAACGCTTTATCGCATGGGATAGATTTAAAGAAAAAAATAGTAATGCAGCGAACAAAGGCAAAAAAGCCGCCGGTAGTGTTACGCGCTTATTATTTGCCGATTATCTTATCCGCTTAAATAAAGAAACTCCCTTTTTAAGCTACCTTATCCCCGATGCCTATGCCTTAGACGGCGCGGTCTTTACCCGCATGATTGCCCTGATGCTTCCCTCGTTAAAGCTCTGGAGGGCAAAGATAAACGCAGCTGCCCGGGGTAGTACCGGCAATTCAGGTGATCCGGCATTATACACAGAAGCCTCAAAACATGAATACGAATTTTTTACGGAACTTGAGAAGCGCTACGAGAACTTCCTTGAGCATAATTTTCTTTTTGAGCCTTCATGGGAAAAACCGCCTTTTCGTGATACAGAACATATTTATTTTATTTTTTACCCAAGCCTTATTGATGATTTTTGTGAATACGAGGAACTTTTAGACGCGCCTCATGTTCATAAAATTGAACTTCCAAAGGCGGATCAAGAGAGCTCTCTTTTACTTTATGATTCAAGCAGGGCCGAACTGCGGGCACTGATTCTTGAAATTCGTCGTCTTTACTACGAGGAACATATCGCGTATGAAGAGATATTTGTCAGTGTTCCTGATCTTAAAACATTAGAGCCGTATATCGAGAGGGAATTTAATCTATACAATATACCGGTACATGTCCGTTCGGGGAAAAACCTTTCTGAATACGGCGAGGCTTTGCTGTTTTCAGAGATCAATAATTGTGTTCAAAATAATTTTTCTTTTTCTTCAATGCGGGAACTGCTTTTTAATTTTTCGCTTCCCTGGAAATGTCCGAATAAAAATGCCGCGCTGATGCAATTTGGTATTAAAAACAACTGCGTATCCGCTTATCGCGAAGACGGCAAGGAAAAAGACATCTGGGAGGAGGCATTTTGGGGGAAAGCTAAAAAACAGCGCCTGCATAATCATTATAAAAAATTAAAAAATGCTTGCAAACGTATAGCCCGCTCAAAAAGTTTCCCCGCTTTTTTTAAAAACACACACCGCTTTACCGAGAAATTTTTTAATGAAAAAGATCAGGATGAACACAATACCGTATTCGGGCGGGTGTTACGGGAGCTTTCTTCCGTAAAGGAAATTATCGGAGAGATAACGGAAAACAGTCCTGATGCAGGAACACCGAATCCGCTTGGATTTTTTATCAGTGTGCTTAAAGAAAAGACGCATGTAAAAGATGAAAAAAAATTCGGTGTCCAAATATTTCCTTATGGCGTTGCATCGGCAGCTCCGGCCCGCGCTCATTTTGTTATAAACGCGAGTCAAAAACATACAACAAAACTATACCGGCCTTTAAATTTTTTACGCAAAGACAGCAGAAAAGCTCTTGATTTAAAGGACATTGATGTTTCAGCTGATTTCTTTAAATCTTTTCATATAATAAGTGAGCTTGATCCCAATAAAAAAAAATATGTGTATTTTAGTGCGTCTTCTTTAACTTTTTCAGGCTGGGCTCTGCCAAACAGTTATTTTGACCGTTTAAAAGACGAGAGCACGGGGGAAGCCGGAACGTATATTGTCAAGGCAGAGCCTCCTTGTGACGATCTTTTTATTAAAGAAAAAGAGTGGTGGGCACATTGTGAAGCAAAAGACACCGAATGTGATACGGCTTTTTTTGGACAGGAAATAATGCCTGCTCAAAAAATGAGTTTTGAGCAATGGCTTCCTTTTGCCCCGCGTGAGGATATTAATTTATTTAAACATACTTTTGTAAAAGGCAAGACGGTTTCAACTTTAATACAAAAACAAATACGTTTAACAAAACAAACAGCCGAAATCCTGCGGGTATCGGCAAGCTCATTAAAGAATTTTTTTAAATGTCCGGTATTTTGGCTTTTAAATGATGTTTTTAAAGTAGAAGATTATCCGGTAAACGCCTGCCTTCTTGATGATGCAGGCAAGGGATTGCTTTATCATGAAATATTAAAAATTGTATTTAGTATGATTCAATTTGAGGAAACTGAAAGCAGATTTGATAAAAATAATATACAAAAATACTATCTCTGGGCGGAAGCCGCAGCGGAAAAAGCAGCAAAAAGTTATCCTGCCTTCCGGGGCCCGCTTGCACGGCCATTGATCGAAACTATGGCGGCCTCGTGCGCTTATAAAATAAAAAGATTATTGGACAGGGAAGCTGAAAACTTCAACGGCTGGATAGTAGAAAATCTTGAAAAAGAATTTAAAATCGTATACAAGGCGGCTCTTTCGGCAAAAGAACGTTACGACGGGACGCAAGGGATTTTACCTGAATTGCAAGACAATATCATTCTTCATGGTTTTATAGACCGGGTCTCCCTGTCTCCTGATAAAGATTCCGTGTTGATCATTGATTATAAAACCGGCACTCCGCCGGCAAGAGCGGATGCTGCGGCAAGCAAAGAGAGACCCTTGTCCGATTTTCAGATAGCCTTTTATATTAAAATATATGAACACTGTAGCGAAAAAAAAGTCGGCAATGCGGCTTTTTTTAGTATCAATAATAATAAATACTCTCCCATTGTGCGTAAAGACTATACTCACGGATCAACAGATTATTCACGGGATGTCTATCAAAAAACAATAGACACTCTTGATGATTTTATTTTTCATTATGCCGCATCCGTGTCGAATCTTGATTTTATCCCGCGTGAGGTCAACTGTGATAACGATGATATAAAACCTGATTTTTCTAAAAAAACAATACCTTTAAATCATTGTTACACCTGTATATATAAAAATATATGCCGGACAACATTTTTCGTGAACAGCGCTACCCGATCATCGGACAAGGGATAAACGGATAATACGATGGGAGAAAATATAAAAACATTAAGAGCAGAACAGAAGAAAGCAGTGGAAGCGTCCTGCAATCTTGTTGTAACAGCAGGGGCGGGATCAGGAAAGACATCGGTGCTTGCTGCGCGTTATCTGTACCTTGTTATTGAAAAAGGATTAAAAGTTGATGAAATACTCACCTTGACCTTTACAAATAAAGCGGCAAACGAAATGTATCAGCGTATATACAGCGCGCTTTCCGAACAAAAAGATAATGAAAGGGCAGCGCGGGCTCTCTCTGATTTTTATAAAGCGAAGATTTTAACAATTGATTCCTTTTGTGCCGAGATCGCGCGCAGCGGTGCTGCTTTTTTTGGTCTTTCGCCTGATTTTAAAAATGATGATGAGTTAATAAAAAAAACCGCCGGAGACGCGGCTCTTTCTTTTGTGCTGAACCATAGGGAAAACAGGTCTTTGCGGACGGTAATCGCCGATAGAAAGATCCAGCTTGTATCGGAAGAGCTTTTCGCGGCAACGATTATGAAATACAGCTCTCTTTCAAGTCCTCTTGATTTTGACTCACTCCTTGCTTTGCAGCTTGAACTTCTTGTCGAGGCATGGAAAAAGGAGGGCGCTGAATTATATGAGATTATAGCAAATATTACATCATCACTTGAATATATGATACAAAAAGAAGACGGCCCTTACAGCGAAAAGAACGAAAGGGATAGTTTTCAAAAACTTCTTTCGCAAAAAAATTATACTGCTTTTAAAGAAAGCTGGACAAGCAATGCTATTTATTATTGTCCTGATATATGCCGTATGATGAAAAATAAAGAGAACGATTCCTCTGATGATATTCTTGAGCGTAAAAAATTTGTTGATTTTATTAATTTTTTATCTCAAGTCTGTTCAATAAAGGCATTTACCAATTTAAAAATAGCACGGGAACTAAACGCTGCACGCCGCGCACTTTCCGTCTTGTTTGATGAAAAAATATACCCCATAGCAAATATCATTCTGCGTCTTGATACAATACGCGATATATTCGGCTTATTAACGAAATTTCAGGATGAATTTAATCAAAAAAAACGTTTAACCGGTCTTTTAACATTTAATGATATAGCACGCCTTGCCGTTGACACCCTGATTTCCTATCCCAGTGTACGGGAAATATACAAAGCACAAATTAAAGCTGTCATGGTTGATGAGTTTCAGGATAACAATGATCTGCAACGGGATTTAATTTTTTTAATTGCTGAGGAAGAATCCCGCCTTGAGAGGGGTTTGCCTGATAAAAATGATCTCTCAAAAAGCAAGATGTTTTTTGTCGGAGATGAAAAACAGTCTATTTATCGTTTCCGGGGAGCTGATGTCGCGGTATTTCGTTCTTTAAGCACCATGTTTCCCGAGACACCGGGTTTTGAGCATAAACTTGAGCTCAATGTTAATTTCCGCTCAAAAAACACCTTGATACAAGTATTTAACCACCTTTTTAGTCTTGTATTTCAGGCAATTGGTGAAAAAACTGAAAACTACGAGGCTGAATTTAAAATTCTTGAATGCGGAAGAACGGGCCTTGGCGGAAATAAAAAAGACGTTCGTTTTTGTTTTTTACAGAAAAGCGAAGCTTTGGAAAAAAATAAAGACGGCATTGATGAATATGATATTGAAGCTGCTTTTATTGCGGAAAAAATCCGACAATTGGTCGATGATAAATATCCTGTTTTAAAACGGCAAGACAATACGGACAGGGAAGTTCCCTGTGAATACAGTGATTTTGCGATACTCTTGCGTAAGAAAACACATATAAGAAAACTTGAGTCGCACTTAGTTCGTTTTGGTATTCCGTATCATACTGAAGAGCCAAGCGCGTTGTGGAAGGAGTCTGTGATTAATGACATGCTGTCGTATCTGCGCTGTATTGTGTACCCTGATGACAAGCTTTCTTTTGCAGCACTCCTGCGCTCTCCCTTTGTCCGTTTAAACGATAATAACTTCGCCTCATGTTTAGTGCAATGGAAACACAGAGCCTTTGAGCAGAGGCTTGAAGAGTATATCGAAGGCGAAGAAGAAAAGGCACGTTTCAAAAGAGCAAAAGAAAAATATATGCAGCTTCGTGATCAGATTACAAGCGGGAAACTCAGCATAGCACAGTCTATTGCAGAGCTGTGGTACGGCGGCGCATATCGTTTTGAAACACTCTGCTCTTCTTCCGCGCAAAAATACGCTGAAATCTATGACTATTTTTTTGAAATAGGACGGCGTTTTGATGAACAAGGGAAAAATTTCGCCATGTTTATCGAAGAGCTTGAAGAGAAAAAGAACGGAGGCGGTATAAAAGATAATCTTGAAATACCCATCGAAAAAAAAATCGGAGTTAATATTATGACGATCCATAAAAGCAAGGGTTTGCAGTTCCCCATTGTTTTTGTGTCGTTTTGCGGAGAGCCCGCACGAGAACGAAATGAGTACGGCATTGTGTATGCTAAAAAATTACCCTCTTCTCTTTTTTTAAGTTTGAATTTATCTCAGGCTCAGGAATTAAACGGCACTGCGTGTAAAAATTATTTTTACGAACGTTTTAAAAATGACGATAAAAAAATGGCTGTCGCCGAAATAAAAAGATTACTTTATGTTGCCGCGACACGGGCTGAAAGTGCTCTTTTTTTTACGGCTGCCCTGCCGAAAATAAGCGAAGAGGAAAAAAAGAACGGGCAATACGAGGATATGCCCGATTCACTTCAAAAAAGACTGCTGCTTTTCAGGGATAAAATAATAAAGAAACAGGAAAAAAATAAAAACGAGGACACTGTTTCTTCGGTGAATTTTCTTGAACTATTGATTCATGCTATTACTTCTCCGGATGACTCTTTATGGGAAATTGAGATGATACCGGAGAGAACGGGGAAAGAAATTGAGAGCGCAGCCAAAAACTATAACAGAGGCAGCGGGGGAAGCGTCCCGTTTTCGCATATGCTCAAGATCGCAAAAAAAATGTATGCCGAGGTGCGCATCGAAGACAAGGCAGCCCCTTTGATTGAATACAAAAGTCCAAGCGCTTTAGAGCTTCCGGATTTTATTGCTCCTGTTGATGCAGAGCAGGCGGAGAGAGATCAAAGCAAAATCCCTGACGGGGAATTGCCTTTCGCCGAGAATAATCTTGATTCCTTTTTAAAAAAGACAGGACTTAGCCCCGCGGAATTCGGTGAACTTACGCACAATGTTATCGAAGATACATTAGACGGTATTGAGCCGCTTATAAAAAATAAAAAAAGAAAACGAATTAGAGAACGAGCAGTCTCTCTTGCCGGAACTTTCTTTAGCTCGGAACTTGGCAAAAAATGCATGAGTGCAGATTGGAGGAAAAGCGAATATGACTTTATCTCTCTTATAGAAGATGGGGGCAATGAAGAATATTCAGCATACGATCATAAAAAAATATTTATTCAAGGAAGAATAGATTTATTTTTTAAATACAAGGGAACAATATATATTGTTGATTTTAAAACAGATAAAGAGATAAAGAGCGCGCTCTATACGGCCCAAATGAAAGCTTATACGGAAGCTATTCATAATCTTTACCCTAAAGAGGCCAGTATCAAAACTTTTTTATTTTTCCTGCGTTATGGCAAAGCGATAGCTGTTGAATAGGGCGTGTCAAAAATTCCGGGTAACTTGAGCGCTTGCCTCCGGCCCCTACAAATTATTCCGGCGGGTATTTCGAGGCCCCCTGCCTGATAATTTAAAATCGTCTCAATGCTTTGCGGGAGCTAGATTTTATGTGCCTATTCCGGCATAATATCGTTATGGACATTCAATTTTTGACTCTTGCAACACAAAAAAATTTGATCCGGTTGAGAACTATAAAGGTGAAGGCGCAGGAACTAGTGCTGTCATTGGATGTACCTAAAGAAGACGCGATACGTATTCAACAGAATATTTTTTTCTTTCCGTTATGATACACGATAAATCGAAAGTTGATATGCTATTTACCTTAATGTGCAGATACAAACATTATATGTCATGAATATGCGTAAACCGTTCTGTTTTTTATGTTGCTTGCTTTTTTCTTTATACGCTGTGGTATATGCTGCGGGGGATGCTTGGTATATTTCCAACGGCGCAGGAATGCTGCTCGAAAAAACATATAAAATAAGGGCATTAAACTCACAGTATGCTGTTTTTCTTCAAGATATAAAATACGAGGCTATCCCCAAGGGAATACGCAGCTATTATTCGGAACCGTGGAAAGTTGAATGCCGGATTTTATATGAAGAAAGCAAACGGATTCGAACACAGTGGATTTTTAAAGATACAGAACACCATGTTTTTTTTATTGCCGCGCTTGGAGAGGACGGCTCAGGTTTTCTGGAATGGTATGATGATAACGCTTATGTTGTGGAAGAACAGCGCCTTGCTCCGGATGGATCGGGCTTTATCATTGCATATACGTATAAAGACAGCTTTCTCCTTACAGCCGAAGCGCGTGCTATAAAACCGGCCATAGAGATACAAGAATCACAACAAGAAGAAAAAATTCCCGAGACGGCGGTTCAGAATCCGGCTGTGGAGCAAGAGAGCCAAGATGAAACGGAAGCTCAGATGATCGCGGACATTGCGGCGGAATTTGCCCTATCCGTTCAGGCTGAAATGACGGACGGAACCAATGTAGCGGACAGCTCTGAAAGTACAAAGCAGGAAGGAGAGGAGAAGATCGGACAGAAACTAAAAGAGTCTGCTGCTGCCGTCGACTTTATAAAAAATCCGCAAGGCCCTGTTCCTATTCCGGATTTCTATCCGGATATAGCTGCCAGGGAAGGCGGTCTTCTCTGGACCGACAGCTACCGCTATGCCCGTTCCCGCACCTTGCGCGCGGTGGAACGCGTTTACTATGACGTTAGTATTGAACAAAAACTACAACGGCTTTCATTTCCCCGTTTTGTTTCAGGTTCAACGCTGGATACAGAATTTGTTAATCCCGGGGCCTCTTTTTCGTCGAATTTTTTAAGGGATATCAAAAACGCAGATATCGGGAAGCTTAGTTATACTTTGGATAATAAACAAAGGGTTATCACCGAAACCAGACGGGACGCCGAAGGGAATCTTATCGGTGAGCTTACAAATACATGGAAAAATGATAGAATAGAAAAAGTTGTTTGGAAAGCACCGTATGATGAGCGCGTCATTGAGTTTGAGTACGACAACGGGGGGGAGCGTTCCGGAGAAAAAAATTACCGGAACGGAATTCTGGAAAGGACAGTAAAAAAGGAAGGGAACACGGAAATCGAAGAACTCTATTTAGACAATACACCGGTGATCCGTGCGGTCTGGGAAAACGGGAAAAAAGTTTCGGAAGAAAGAATCGCTCCCCGTTTAAACCCGCGTCTTTAAGAATGAGCGTGTATAAACTAAAATTATTGTAATTCCCAATGCTCATAATGAAAAAAGAAAAAAAAATCAATATAAAATGGCTGGGTTTTGTCGCGTGCCGTTATACGTCAAAAAAAGCAAGCCGATCCTCGGCCTCCTCAATGCTGTGTATATTGGAAATTGCCGCCGGCGTGCTTGCCCTAACCGTGATTATCGCGGTGATGAACGGATTACAGCTCGGGTACATCGAAAGTATTCTTGAAGTATCAAGTTACTATGTCAGGGTGGATGATTTTCCGCGTTCAAATTTAAACATGATAGAACGTATACAAGATATTGACGGCGTGCGTTCGGTGGTTCCGTTTAAAGAAATTGAGGGTATTGCAAGAGGGGACTTTAGTGTGCGGCAATCTCCGCTTGTTTTACGCGGACTACCCCCTTCAGCGTTTTCAACAGACAGCGGGATGAAAGAGCATCTTGAAATCATTGAAAGTGCTTTCTCTTCATGGGGATCTGCCGCAGGCGGTGAACAGGATTTACTGACACAACAAAACGAGATACTGCTGGGTTCCGAACTCGCACGGACTCTCGGCCTTGGTTTGGGAGACAGGATTGAATTTCTTTCCATGTCGGACTTGTTTTCAACAGAAGCATACACCGAAGACTCAGCTTTTATTATTACCGGTATTTTTAAATCCGGTTATTATGAATACGACTTGGGCTGGGGTTTTATCAATATTGACCGTGCCCGTGCTCTTTCGGACAGCAAAGACACGGTAACGCTTGGTATAAAAATTCAAAACCGCTATCAGGATTTAAAAACGGCCGCCGCGATTGAAGCGCTGATCAATCAAGAGATACCGCGTGCATTACAAGAAGCTTCCGGCCTTACAGTAAGTTCCTGGCGTGACTATAACAAAGCGTTTTTTGGGGCACTGCGTACGGAAAAACTCATGATGTTTGTTTTAGTCGGATTAATTTTTATTGTGGTCGCGTTAAATATATTTCAAGGTCAGAGGAGAAGTGTTCTTGAGCGCAGCGAGGAAATCGGACTTTTACGTGCGATTGGCGCCGGTGATTTTCAAGTACGCTGCATATTTGCTTTTAACGGCCTTTTAATCGGCCTGATAGGAGCAAGCGCCGGCATGGCATTAGCGCTGCTCCTCTGTGCGCATATACAAGGTTTTTTTTCGTTGATTGAAAACCTTGTCGGATTCTTCCTCAATGTGCTGTATCACATACGATACGGAGATCTTGCCAACGATGCGAACTTTGCGATATTTAACCGGAAAATTTTTTATCTTGACAGCATTACGGCGCGGATTATGGTTTCCGATCTTGTTATTATTTATTTATTCGGTTTGCTTTCGGCTGTTTTTGCCGCATGGTTTGCGTCAAAGCGTATTGCCAAAATTAAACCTGCCGAGGTATTGAGATATGAGTGATATAATTATTGATGTCAAAGATTTAGTAAAAAATTATAAATCCGGAACGGAAACACTCCGTATTTTGCGTTCTCTTAATTTTCAAATTGAGAGAGGCCGCTCGCTTTCGATTATGGGAAGCAGCGGCAGCGGGAAAAGCACCCTGTTAAATATTTTAGGCGGTCTTGATCGTTTTGACGGGGGATCGTGTATGGTTGGGGGGAAAGATATCGGGCGTCTTTCCGAAAAAAACTTGAGCTTATACCGAAGAAACAATGTTGGTTTTATTTTTCAATTTCATTATCTTTTAAAAGATTTTACCGCACTGGAAAATGTCATGCTCCCCGCATATATCGCCGGAGAGAACAAAAAGACGGCGCTTGAAAAAGCGCGTATCCTTCTTGAGGAAGTCCGGCTCTCCGACAGGAGTTCCCATTATCCGGCGAAACTTTCAGGCGGAGAACGGCAGCGTGTGGCAGTAGCCCGCTCAATGATCAACGATCCGGATATTATTTTAGCGGACGAACCCACCGGCAATCTCGATAGTGAGCACGGAGAAATGGTTGCCGACCTGCTTTTTAGCGGTGCGGAAAAACACAACAAAACGCTGATTGTCGTAAGTCATGATGAAAAAATAGCCTCCCGTGCGAGGATACAGTACAGTTTAATAAACGGATGCCTTGAGCGAAGGGACGGTCAATGATATATTCCTGTCTGCATACTCATACAGAGCTATGCGATGGCAGCGGGACAGTCGAAGATTACTGTAATGCCGCCTTTGAAAAAGGACTTGTTTCGATAGGTTTTAGCGCCCATGCTCCTCTTGCAAAAAAAATTAACATGCCAAGCGATTGGCATCTGGCGGATGAGAATGTCGAGTCATATTGCGCCTTAGTCCGAGCGGAAAAAGAAAAATGGTCGGGAAAACTCGCGGTTTATCTTGGACTTGAAGTTGACTATATAAAAAATTATGTGTCACCGGCGGATAGTGATTTTCAAAAGCTTGGCCTTGATTTTATCATAGCTTCCGTACACATTCTGCTTCCGGATCATTCACCGGTCAACTGGGCGGAAAAAATTGTGGGAGGAAAGAAACTCATCGGTGTTGACGGAAGTGAAGATGAGCTGCGCATACTTATAAAGTACGGCTGGAACGGTGACGGTTTTGCTCTTGCCGAATCATATTGGGAAGCCGTTATAGAAATGTGCGGGCAGGGAAAATTTGACATACTCGGACATTGCGATCTTATTAAAAAATACAACGGCGGCAATAAATTTTTTTCAACAAAAGATTCCCGTTATATACAATATGTAAAAAAACTCGCATCTCTTCTTGCGGACTTGAATATCGTTGTTGAGCTAAACACCGGCGGGTTGAACAGGGGAAAAATAAACGAATGTTATCCCTCGCTTGATATTTTAAAAATATTCCGTAAGAAAAATATTCCGGTAACTATTAACGCAGACGCCCATATACCCGCTCATCTTAACGGTCATTACGAGACAGCCCGAACGGTTTTGCTTGAGGCAGGATACACGGATACTATGCTCTTTAAGGGAAGAGAGAACGGGGAGCCTCTTTGGGAAAAAACTCCCCTCTAAAAAAGAATGTCAGGGGTTATCGGGTACAGGAGTTGGGTAGGGTATAGCTGCCCTATTACCCCAACTCCTACTACCCATACCCTACTGCACTACAGTATACCCTGCTTCGGTAACAGCGGCCTCGATCTTTGCAAGCGGAGTTTTATCCGGTTCATACATAAAGGATGCGGTTTTTCCTTTCAGGTCAACCTTAACTTTCTTTACGCTTTCCAGTGAACTAATCGCATGAGCAACTGCCTTTACACAATGTTCACAAGACATACCTTCAACACCTAATACAGCCTTTTCCATAATAAACCTCCTGTCTACCGTAAATTAAACGGTTTTAATATTTTATCGACTTCTATTGCTTTGCCGTTTTCGTCATCAACAATCACTTGTGCAAAAAGCCAGCCGTTGATTTTTTCCGGATTTACACCCGCCGCTATGAACGGCGCAGGATTAAGAACAAAAACTATGTCTTTGTCATTGGTGTTCATATCCTTGGCCCATTCAAATAAATTACCATCACCCAAATTAACGCCGTAATGATCCAATGCGCCGTGATACCCGACGGCCTCCCGGTTTTCTTTAACAATCTGTTCGTATGATGTAATCGGACTTACCGTGCCTGAATATTTAAACGGTTTATCACCCAGTTTTCTTCCCACCATAAGCATACCATCGTAATACGCGATATGCTCCGGTAATTTTTCGGGATCCAGTCCGGCGGCGATAAACGGAGCCGCATCAAACTCAATCATTACATCATGGAGAGGGCTTTCTGTATAGTCCCTGCTCCAGATGAAACGCGCACTTTTATCCGGCGCAGCCAATGACCAGCCGCCGTTTTTTGGATCGGCCGAGACAGACTGCGGTGCCTGTTGTAGAACTTTATCGAAGGAATCAACCGAATCCTTTCCGACTACATCGAATTTTTCACACGAAGCCATTACAAAGGCTGCTGCGAAAATACCGGCAATTACTATACAGGTAATTTTTTTATTTGTCATTATATACTCCTTAATAATTATTATTGTGATGCCTTGAAGCGTTTAAGCCTAAGGGCATTCGTTAAAACCGAAACCGACGACAAGCTCATGGCGGCGGCGGCGAAAATCGGATTAAGCAGGGGGCCGCCGAAAATATGGAGAACACCGGCTGCTATCGGAATACCCACCGTGTTATAGCCAAAAGCCCAAAAGAGATTTTGCTTGATGTTGCGTATTGTTTGTTTACTTAACGATATGGCCGTAGGAACATCCATAAGATCGCTTCGCATTAAAACAATATCGGCACTTTCCATTGCCACGTCGGTACCGCTTCCTATTGCTATACCGATGTCAGCTTGTGCGAGCGCCGGGGCATCGTTGATACCATCCCCTACCATCGCAACCTTACGGCCTTCGGCTTGCAGCTTTTTAACTTCGTTGGATTTATCCTGTGGTAATACTTCGGAAAGCACCCGATCTATGCCGACTTGTTTTGCGATTGCGGCGGCAGTCTTTGCGTTATCACCGGTTATCATTGCCACTTCAATACCCATCTTGTGCAGCTTTTCAATGGCGGACTTGCTGCTCTTCTTTACCACATCGGCAACAGCGATGATACCGGCAAGCTTAAATCCTGATTTTTCGTCAAGAGCTATATACATTGGGGTTTTGCCTTCTCCCGCAAGTTTATCCGATGCGCTTTCCAGTTCGGCAAGTGATATAGAACGTTCGTTCATCAAGCTCCGATTGCCCGCTAAAATTTTTATACCGTTTATTTCCGCTTCGATGCCGCGTCCGGTAAGTGACTCAAAATTGTTTACACTAAAGAATTCAAGATTTTTCTCCTGCGCTCTGGCAACAATGGCCTGTCCCAGCGGATGTTCCGAGCCTTTTTCCGCACTGGCGCTAATCTGCAAAAGGTAATCACGGTCGATTCCCGTTGTAATAATATCGGTAACTTTTGGCTTGCCTTCGGTAAGCGTGCCGGTTTTATCAAAAACAATGGTGTTGATTTTGTGCACACTTTCAAGTGCCTCACCGCCTTTTATCAAAATACCGTTTTCAGCACCCTTACCGGTGGCCACCATTATTGCCGTTGGCGTCGCAAGCCCCAAGGCGCACGGACAGGCAATAACAAGCACGGAAATAAAAATCGTAACGGCAAACTTGAACGGAAAATAAGTCGGAGGAAGCAGCGCGGGATTGGCAAGCGCCGCAAAATACCAAACAACACCGGCAACAAGGGCAATCAAACATACTACCGGAACAAAATAACCGGAAACAATATCCGCCAATTGTGCAATGGGTGCCTTTGATCCTTGCGCATCCTCGACAAGTTTTATTATCTGAGCAAGAGCAGTTTCACTGCCGACTTTTTCAGCCTTAAACTGAATAAGACCGTTTGCGTTGATCGTTGCCGCGAATACTTTGTCGCCTGATTTTTTATCAACCGGCATACTTTCACCGGTAAGCATCGATTCATCAATCGTTGTGTGCCCTTCTACAATCGTGCCGTCCACCGGAATTTTTCCGCCCGGTTTTACTACGATAATATCACCGCGTAAAACTTCATCAATCGGGATTTCTTTCTCTTCACCGTTTACTATAACAAGCGCTGTCTTTGGCGCCAGACCCATGAGTTTTTTTATCGCCTCGCTGGTACGGCCCTTTGAAACAGCCTCAAGACTTTTACCAAGCAATATAAGCGCGATAATAACACCGGCTGTTTCAAAGTACAATGATTCAACTGCGTTAAAATCTCCCCGTGCAATCTGCAGAACATTGTAAAGGCTGTAGAGAAGCGCCGCGCTTGTACCAACCGCAATCAGGCTGTCCATATTCGGACTGCGGTTTATCAATGCCTTAAAGCCGACAGTATAAAAACGGTATCCCACGCCGATAATCGGAATAACAAGGGCAAGCTCGATAAAAGCGTAAACCAGGGGGAAATTCATCGGGGCAAGAACGCGGGGAAATGGCAGAGCGACAATTTTAATCATCGGCACCATTGCGATATACAACAAAGGTAAAGCAAGAGAGGCGGCAATAATAAACTTAATCCACTGTATTTTTATTTCCCGTTCCTTGCGTTTTTTGTGTTCGTCAAGAGCCTTGTCTCCGGAAAGATCAAGCGCCTTGTAACCGGCCTTTTCGATACATTTTTTTATATCGCCGACACGCAGGACAGCGGTATCAAAGGTAACGCTGGCCTTTTCCGTTGCAAGATTAACACTGACTTTTTCAATGCCCGAAAGTTTAGCGATCGCTTTTTCAACACGAGCTGAACAAGCGGCGCAGGTCATACCGCCTACCGGTATTGCGATTGTTGCTGCCTGCATTTTACGACCTCCCCCAGCGGGCAAATATGCCTTTTGCTTTTGTCAAAAATTCTTTACTGATAGTAATAGTGTCTGCACTCACTGTTTTGTTTGCAGGAAAAATCGGTACAGGGTTACACCCGCCGGATTTGACCTCAACCTGATTCATTCTAAAACGGTTGCCGCAGTTCTGACAGACAAGCACCGTGCCATCCTGCTTGTAAAAACCACGCCCCGATCCATAGCAGACTTGGCAGGTGTTAAATGCCGTTCGGATACTGCCGTCCGCTGCTTTAACGGCTATCACTTCAAGACGTGTGCCGTCAATATCCACGGGGTAGAACGTTGCGTTAGATGTAATCTCCGCAATCGGGATAACAAGGTCTTTGTCCGTAGTCACAGGCTTTACCACATTAAGAGCCGCTTTTGTGCCGCCGCCTGACTGTGAAAAAACCGGCGCACAGAATACGAAAGCCGCCGTTAAAACCGCCGCAATATTCTTTTTTGATATTATCATAAAAATCTCCTTCTATAAATCATGCGGTTTTTACCGCATATCATTTTTTTTCATCACCGGAATCCTTCTTTTTTTTGTTCATCAGCAATAAAGCGATAGCAATAATAGCAAGCGGCATTATACAATGCCAATGGCTTAACAAAAAATCCATAAACCCTCCTTTTGTACTTTAGCAGCACCCGCATTTAATACGCCGTGGTCTTACGGCTTCGCGCATATTACGATTTGTGCGATCCCGTGCCCGCTGAACCGCATGGCTTATAAATCCACCCGACACGGAAGGGGCGGCAAAAAGCTTTGCGGAAAAACCTGCTTTAAGAATGTTGTCTGTAATGCGGACACGGTTTGTTTTTAGCTCATCGTATTCAACAGACAATTCACTTTTTTCTAAATCGACAATAACGGATGAGACGCCGGAAATTTGGCTTAAAGCATTTGTGATCTTTCCCCCGTATTGCAGACTATACATACCACTAATTTTGAATAAATCTTTTTTCATATATACCCTCATACTTGTTATACTCATATTCTACCGGATGATTGTGTTGAAATTATGAGTACGTTATTTTTTTTCATTGAGCGCAGCACCCGCCTCCCTGAGCCTGTGCAAAATATTCATCAGGATAAATGAGGGTTTCGTGTTCTGCGGCTTCTTTTTGTATCGCAGGAATATCGATATTATTTATATCATCAACAACTTTTACAAAGCCATAAAACACATTGTCGAGTGTTGAAAATTCAAAATCATCAGTCGGCAGCAGAGCCAATTCATTTTCACCCGTTTCCATGGGTAATTGTGCGTAATACAAAGGGAACACCAGTGCGGCATTCCCCGCATCAAGTGAACTATTGTTGATAATCCACTTTGTTTTTATATTTTTTTGCATGACGGCGATTGCAGGACTTATCCCCTCATCATTTAAGTTTATCGTAATGGTTTGTATGCCGTTTTCAATTTTACCCAAGGCGACTTCTTCTGTCGGGATTTGTACACCGGCCGGTTTCGGTTCGCTTGCATCCGGTATGTCGGCAATTGATCCGCCTTTTTCCACCACTGTGATAGAACTTCGTATCATTCCCATCCAGCAGGAATAAGAAAATTTTCCGGCTTTCTCCGGTGTAAATTCAATGATATTTTCTCCGGTCTTAAACTTGTATTCAATGCCGTATTCCCGCACAACCATCCGGTTATTACATCCGTTCAGACTTCCCTGTGGCACATCAATTATCCAGCGCACGGGGACACCCTGTTGCACGGTGATTGCGGGGTAACGTCCCGAACTCAATTTGGAGTTGACAATCTGTACACCGTTTTCGATGAGCGGCTGAAAATTATCAGGCACGGCATTCCCTCCGGTAAGGGGAGCGGCGTAGACTGCCGGAAGCTTAAAACTAAAGCCGCCCAAAGCCCAGCCGTTTGATAACATGGTAAGTCCCAAGGCCGCGACCATCACCGCGCCAACTTTAAGAACAAGTGCGGTAAAGCGCTTGCTGAGCAGCGAGCTTAACGCGCCAACGCCGAACATCAGCGGAACGGTACCGATACTGAAAAAAAACATCGAAAGGCCGCCGTTAAGGGGACTTCCCGTTGAAAGCGCGTAGAGCTGCATAGCCTGCAAGGGGCCGCAGGGCATAAGACCGTTTAAGAGGCCGACAAACAAAGGCCCTTTGTTTACTGCTTTTTGCGAGTTAATTTTGTTTGCTAAAAATGCCGGAAGGTGCGGCGTTATACGGCGCAGGGCCGGAAAAATATCCAGCATATTAAGCGCCATAATTATCATAAACACACCGGCTGCAACCTGTATGAATCCCTGCATTGCCCCCGTTACGGTAATCACCGAACCAAGCGCTCCGACGATAACGCCGGTCATTGTATAAGAAATAACACGTCCGCCGTTATAAAGGATGGCAGGGACTAACGCTACCGGCCGCCTTACACTTTTTGAGACATCATGTTTTGTAATGCACTGCGAAAGATTGATCCCGCCGCACATGGCAACACAATGCACTGAAGTTAGAAGCCCGATTAAAAGCAGAACCCCGTAATCGGCACCAGCCTCCGCCAGAGGGAAGTTACCGCTTATAGCGCTAAAACCCAACTGCCGCAGCAGCATATACACAGCAAATATAATAAAAACAAAGCCAAGCGCCCGTAAGGGCTGCGTTTTCTCCCCTTCCTTTAACAGCTTGTAATTCAGACTCTCAATAATCTGTTCGATTTCGTTTAAGGTGACGGATTCTTCATCATAGCTGATAAGCGCCTTGCCCGCCTTGTAATCCACGACCGCACTTTGTATACCGGCAGTTTCCCGCAGTCTTTTTTCAATCCGGCTTTGGCAGTTAATACAGGTCATACCGCCGATTAAAATAGTTTTTGTTACCATAGCAGCTCTTTCTCCTTCGTTCATGCATAAAAACTACCGTATAATTGTGTCGAAATTATGAAGGTTAAGCAGGTTTTTACTATCCGCGCGGAATATTTAGTGTATTTGGAGGGCTGACTCTCGTAAACCAGTCGGTAATGCCATGATCTTCTGTTAAAATGATGATTGCCGTACCTGATGAACATGACCGGCAGATGGCTATCCTTAATTGCAAATTCCCCAAGTCTGTGTTATGCTTATTAAGAAACGAAAACCAACCATTTGGAGGTATACAGTATGGATAAAAACGAGATTATCGCCCAAGCAAAAGATTATGTGGCAAAAGAGAAAGACCCTCATTTTAAAGGGGAAATTGAAAAACTCATTAAAGAAGAAAACCTCAAGGAGCTTGAAGACCGTTTCTATCGGCATCTCGAATTCGGAACAGGCGGCTTGCGCGGTGTCATTGCCGGCGGCTACAACCGCATGAATACGCTCGTGGTAAAAAGCGCGACACAGGGCCTTGCAAGCTATGTACGTAAAGCGCTTCCCGACAAAGCAAAACAGGGGACTCTTGCCGCCGTGATTGCTTACGACTGCCGACATTTTTCCAAAGAATTTGCCGAAGGCGCGGCGCTTGTTTTCGCGGCAAATGGCTTTAAAACCTATCTTTTTTCGTCATTGCGTCCTACACCGGAACTTTCCTACGCTATACGTGTATTAAAGGCTGATACCGGTATTGTTGTTACAGCAAGCCACAATCCTCCTCAGTACAACGGATACAAAGCCTATTGGGGCGACGGCTCTCAGGTTATTGAACCTCATGATGTCGGCATCATCAAAGAAGTCAACGCTGTTACCGACATCAAAGAAATTGATATGAACACAGCGCTTCGGGATGGTCTTGTCAAAATCATTGATAAAGAAATAGATGAACCTTTCCACAAAATGATTATCAGTCACCTCTTTAGGCCGGATTTGGTTAAAGAAAAAGCCGACGAGGTAAAAATTGTTTATACGCCGCTTCACGGAACAGGAGCCATGCATGTCGAGGCTGTCCTTGGCAGCATTGGTCTTACTGTTGATACGGTACCTGAACAACGGGAAGGAAACGGAGATTTCCCAACCGTAAAATTCCCCAACCCGGAAGATCCGGCTGCGCTTGCTATGGGTATCGAATTAGCAAAAAAACTCAAAGCTGATATTGTTATGGCCACCGATCCCGATGCGGACCGCTTTGGCGTTGCTGTCCCGCATAACGGAACTTTTGTCCCTATTACCGGAAACCAAATGGGCTGTCTCCTCCTGGATTACATCTGCCTTTCTTTAAAAGAATTCGGCAGAATGCCGAAAAATCCGGCCTTTGTTCATTCAATTGTCAGTTCGGACATGCAAAAACGGGTAGCCGCACTTTACGGAGTTGAAGCCATCGAATGTCTTACCGGTTTTAAATGGATTGCCGATGTTTTCCGAAAAGCCGAAGAAGGCAAAATCAACAACAACATTATTTTCGGAACAGAAGAAAGTTACGGATACTTAATTGAAAATGAAGTGCGCGATAAAGACGGTATTTCCGCTGCGGCTATAAGTGCTGAAATGACGATCTATTGGCGCTCACAAGGTAAAAGTCTTTTCGACAGGCTAAACGAGCTTTACGAAAAATGCGGTTACTGGATGGAAGCCGGTATCTCGAAATACTTTGAGGGACCGCAGGGCTCATCTATTATGGCCGGCATACTCGCTGATTTTCGTAAAAACCCGCCGAAAACCCTTGGCGGAATTGAAATCGACCGAATCCGCGATATTGAACAATCACTTATTACCTATCCGAATAATCCGGGCAAGACCGAAAAAGTTGATCAACCGAAAAGCGATGTTCTTCAATTCTATCTACAAGACGGAACTGTGGTAAGCGCGCGGCCAAGCGGCACAGAGCCCAAGATAAAATTCTATATCAACGGCTGTGAG
>JAITXS010000004.1 GCA_031284645.1 Spirochaetaceae bacterium
GAGATACGGTCTTGTGACTGGAGTTCAGACGTGTGCTCTTCCGATCTGGGATATTTTTTCTTGACAAGGATTTTCGGACATTCAGCGAACAAGCTTTGGCCCGTTTTGATCCCGCGGCAAGACGTTTTTTGCAATCGTATTTGGAGTATTCCGCATATGACACTCAGGATCGCTTTCTTTTTGTGAATGAATTTATGGCTTACCTCTTGCAGCAGCCTGTGGGCGCGGCTGCGGAATATTTCGGCAAATATTGGCCTGAAAAGCTGGAACAGCATGAATGGCGTCATACCGTACTGCCGGAAAAAAACGAGGAAACCGGTTTTTGGCCGCTGTTAGCCAATGAATTTTCCCGTGAAGCCTCCGTGTTTTCCGACTATGTGCATAAACGCTGGGGCCTTTCCGCAGGGCGTGTCTGGCGCATTAAGCCTGTTACGGGCAGCAGCCTTTAATAACTTTTACGTATTGAATTCCGGCCTCTATAAAGCTATCATGATTCTTACAGAGGAGTTATGATTTATGAATACAAAAAAAACTTTCGGGCAGGCGCTTTGCGGCGTCCTGTGTTTCACTTCAATTTTCTTGGCGGCTTGTGCCGGCGCGGCACCCGCGCCCCGTGATCCCGCAGCCGTGTACACATTGGTGGTACTCGACACAAACGATCACCACGGCGCAATACTTGCAAGAGACGGAAAAGCCGGCTTGGCGGAAAGGGCAACCTTTGTCAACAGTATCCGGGCTCAGTATCAAAATGTTCTACTCCTTGATGCCGGAGATATAAATACCGGCAGCGCACTTTCCAATATGTTTGACGCTGAACCGGATATCAAAGCTTACAATATGATAGGCTATGCCGCCGCCGCCTTGGGCAACCACGAATTTGATAATAAGCTTCCCGTGTTTGAAACACAGCAAAAACAGGCGAAATTCACCTGGCTTGCGGCGAATATCAAGCGTAGTAATGGTGCTTATCTTGCAAAGCCGTATATTATCAAAAATTACGAAGGCTTTAGGGTCGCGATAATCGGACTGACAACAAAGATGTCGCAAATCCTTGAATCCCCGGATAAAAGCCTTGTCTTTTTAGATGAGACCGAAACGGCAAAAGAAATGATAAAAAAAGTCCGTGAAGAAGAAAAAGCCGATATTGTGATCCTCCTTACCCACATGGGGGATGTAAAAGAGGATGATCGGCAGACTACATCAATTGAGCTTGCACAGGCTGTAAGCGGCGTTGATTTAATTATTGACGGACATTCGCACAGCTATTTTGCAGAAAAGAAAGTCGTTAACGGAATTCCTGTTGTTACCACTAATTCCAAAGGATTTTATGTCGGCGAAGGTCTTTTTACGATTCAAGACGGAAAGGCGCTTTCCTTTACATGGAAGCCTGTGGAGATTACCTCTAAAGATTTCCCGCCCGATCCCAAGGTGGCCGCTCTGATTGCGCCTTATAGCGCAAAAGCAGATGCAAGCCTTAAAACGGTGGTCATGAAAACAAGCGCTCCGTTCCTCGCCGACAACAAGATCAGCCGTTACCAGGAGACAACACTCGGCGACTTTACCGCCGATGCTATGGTAGACTTTATTCGTTCAAACGGCAAAGCGGCGGATTTTGCTTTCGTTAACGGCGGGGCGCTTCGCGCAACGCTTCCGCAGGGGGATGTTACGATGGAAAGCATTATAAACTCAATGCCCTTTGATAATGTCCTTTTTGCTGCTTCCCTAAAAGGCAAGGATGTTATCAAACTTTTTGAATTTATCGGCTCCATCAGGCAAGGCGCCGGCGCGTGGGCACAGGTTTCAAAAGAAGTACGCTATACAATCACATACGATAAAACCGGTAAAGGCGCTATATCGGGCCTCACGATAAACGGTCAAGCGGTGGATCCTGCAAAAGATTACCGTCTGGTTGCCGTGGATTATCTGGTGGTAGACGGCGGTGACGGATACACAGTTCTTAAGGACAATGTTTTTGATACATTCAACACATCAATGATTCTTAATAGTGTGGTCATTGAATACGCAGCAAAACAAGCCCAACCCGTAACGCCTAAAGCGGACGGACGCATCACGGTAATCGGCGGTATAAGTCCCGACGCCCCATAAGCATTCTTTACCAAATATATCTCAAGGGATACCCAAAAGGTATCCCTCGCGATATCACCTGATTATCGTGCGGCTCCCTGCCAAACATGACAGGTTTCGGTACTATTCATTGTGCCGGCTACACGTTTCACGGCGGCACATACGTTCCCCCGCTTTCGGGTTATGGGTACAGGGTCAACAGTAGTTCTTTCAAGAACTACCGTTGACCCCAATACCAGCCTCCCCTAGACCCTATCAAGCTCTCATTGTACCCTAAATAAAAATTGTTGGATTTGTTATGATACTTGCGCTGCGATTCTACCGTTATTTTCTCTTTTTCCCCTGTATTCTGGCTCTGACAATGCTTTTTATGTGTTATTCGCCATACAGGGAGCTTGATGTTTTTTTATCCGAGCCGTATAGTATCCGGTTTTACGACAGGAATGGTCGTTTATTGCAGATTACTCCGCTTGAAAACGGGATGCGCCGTGAGTTTATTTCCATTGATGAAATAAAGCCTGCGGTAATTGACGTGTTTTTGTTGGCTGAGGATTCAATGTTTTTTGCACATTGTGGTTTTAATCCGCTTTCAATCACGCGGGCGCTTTTTCAAAATATCACGAGCAGCAGGCGGATAAGCGGAGCGTCGACTATTACTATGCAGCTTGCCCGTCTTATTGCCCGCCGCGGCGGGAATGTCGGCCCGTCATGGGGCGCAAAAATCAAAGAACTGTACAATGCGCTGCGTCTTGAGTGCCGTTTTAGTAAAAAACAAATTCTCGAAATGTATCTAAACACAGCACCTTTCGGGCTTCAAACCGAGGGTTTTGCCTCTGCCGCGCGGAATTTTTTTGCTGCCTCCCCGGACAGTCTTTCACCTGCGGCTGTCTTTGCGCTTGCCGTGATTCCCCGACGACCGGCTGACTACAATCCGCTTGAAAACCCGGAAAACTGCCTGAATGCGGCAAGGCAATTACAAGAGCGTTTTGCCTCCGGTCCGGCGCGAAGGAAACACTACCCGCTTTTTTCGCATATTGAAGAAGCTGATTGGCAATTTACTTTAAAAAACGCACGAAAATTCCGCTATCCTTTTGAAGCGCCTCACATCGTCCGCTTTGTAAGCCGACAGTGGACTGCGAAGCCGGTTTCCGAGTTATATCTTTCAATTGATTTGGGTCTGGAACATACAATTGAAGCCGCACTGCGGGCGAATACAGCACGTTATTATGACAAGCGGCTTTCCACAGGGGCGGCAATTGTGCTGGATAATGTCTCCGGTGAGATTTTAGCATGGGTAGGAAGCGCGGATTTTCAGGATAGAGCCGCATCGGGACAAGTGGATGGAGTACTCGCTTTGAATCAACCGGGGAGCAGCATGAAGCCTTTCTTGTATGCGTTAGCTCTGGAACAGGGAATGGCCCCTGCGACCGTGTTTGCCGATGTGCCGCGGGAATTCGGGACAGAAGCCTTGTACATTCCGCAAAATTTTAATAATCGCTTTAACGGCCCGATTCTGATGCGACAGGCGCTGGCCTCAAGCCTCAATATTCCGGCAGTGGACACGCTCTACCAGATCGGTCAAAAAAATTATGCGGATTTCCTTTTTTCGCTGGGCTTCCAATCTCTTCGGGGAGAGACCGGAGCGGAATCCGCGGGACTGGGTCTTGCGCTTGGTAATGCACCGGTGAGTCTTTTGGAGCTTGCCCGGGCGTTTTCGATTTTCCCCAACGACGGACGGCTTATGAACTTACGTTTTATGCGCGGCGGCGGGTATTTTTCACAAGAGACCGGCACGGATCATGCTTTCCTGCCGACCCCGACACAATCCGGTGTACAGGAACAAACACAGCTCATCTCCCCGGACAGCGCACGGATCATCGCCTCGTTTCTCTCTGATCCGCACGCGCGTGTTTTGGCTTTCGGTAGAGCAAAAAACTTTCGTGCGGACTTTCCGGTCATTTTCAAGACAGGGACGGCGAATCAATATCAGAGTATTGTTGCGCTTGCGGCAAGCAGGTCGTACACAATTGCTGTCTGGATGGGGAATTTTTCAGGCGAGACCATCATAGGAAAAACAGGAAGCTCTGTTCCGGCGACGATCGCACGGGATGCGCTTGTCTATCTCCACCGGAGGAACAATGCCCTGCCTCAGGCACGCGAAGACAGGGCCCTTGATTTTCTTGAACCGGAGAACTTTGAAAAATCCGCTGTGTGCGCCCTCTCGGGGATGAGGCCGGGGCCTGCCTGTCTTTCCGTACTGTACGAATACACAAAAAAAACCGGCGAGACTGCGGCATGGAGCGCATCCCCACAAAACCCGAACAAATCAAGTGCTCATTTTACTGTAAGAGAAGCCGCACAGCACCCTCTGTGCACATGGCATTCCCTTGAGAACGGCATTTCCGTCATTCATTATCCGGCTGAGTATCAATCCTGGTTTTTATCATCAAAACGGGACGGAGAGATCGAGCACCACAGCGCACGGCTGAGCATCACAAGCCCACGGGATGGTTTTTTATATTTTTTAAGTCCAAGTGATATTTCAAGAGCCGAAATACCGGTTGAAATAAGCGGCGGCAGCGAAGACACACTCGAACTGGAATACGATGGTCTCATGGAGACACTGCATCGGCCTTTTACAACCCGGCTCCCTGCCCAAATAGGACAACACAGTTTAACCGTACGCTGCGGCGATGAAAAGGACGAGATTATTTTTCATGTCGAGTAAATCTGCTTTAATTAAAGCTTCCCCTTCCCTTTAAACCGAAAACTCTTCTCCGTTATATTGACAGGGCATGTATACCCATGCTAATATTGAAGGTATTATATTCTGTCTCGAGGGGGATTTAAATTGTTTTTAAAAAAATCAGCTGTTTTGTTTGCTGCGGCTTTACTCATCGCAGGTGGTATCACCGGATGTACAAAGAAGAATCAGGACACGGCGGAGGCAAAGTTAGTTATAGGACTTGTTACCGATGTCGGCGGTGTAAACGATCAATCATTTAACCAGACTTCGTGGGAAGGGTTGGAACGTTTCGGTAAAGACAACCCCGATGTCAAAGTCAGCTATCAGGAATCAAAAACAGAGAGCGACTATGAGCCTAATATCGAGTATTATGCGGATCAAGATGCGGCCCTTATCTGGGGCATAGGCTTTATGATGGGGGAAACCATCCAAAAGGCCGGTACTTTACACCCTGACAGACAGTTTGCCATTGTAGACTTTGCTTACGATGACCCTGCGGTGCAGGTGCCGAATAATAACGTAACCGGTGTTATGTTTGCACAAGAAGAATGTTCCTTTTTGGTCGGTTATATAGCAGGTAAAATGACAAAAACCGGTATTGTCGGGCATGTCAACGGAATTCCGTCCCCGATTATGGAAGCCTTTGCCGTTGGATACTATGCCGGCGTTTTAACGGCTAATCCTGATGTAAAAATACTCGGACAGTACGCCAATGCTTTTGGGGATCCGGCCGGTGGCAAGGCAATCGCAAACCAGTTCTACTCGGAGAACGCCGATATTATTTACGCGGCTGCGGGAGCGACAGGGAATGGTGTTATTGAAGCGGCAAAAGAACAGAAAAAGTGGGTTATCGGCGTTGATATCGACCAAAACTATATTGCGCCGGATAATGTCCTTACCAGTGCGCTTAAACGAGTTGACAACGCGGCTTACGACATTAGCAAACAGGTAAAAGATGGCGGCTTCAAGGGAGGAGGCACGGCACTTTATAATTTAAAGAACGGCGGCGTTGGATACGCAAAAACAGGAAATCATATTCCTGTGGAAATAATCGCGGAAGTTGACCAAATTGCAGCCCGTATTATTTCAGGAGAACAGAAAGTTCCGGGCACCGCTGCGGAAATCGAAGCGCTCTTCCCGGGTAAATATAATTTAAAATCGGTGAGTAATCAAAAATAAAACGCTTTAAAACGTCTAAAAACATCTGTTTTTAGACGTTTTAGAATAATAAAGGTGGGGGAGCGTTCCTAAAACATACAGTTTTAGAAGCGCCTGGAAAATCCGGGGGCCCGCGCGGCCTTCTTTCTTTAAAGGAAAAGCCATGGGACAAATAAAGGAAGCAGCGGATACTATTCCTCCCGCTGTTGATATGCGAAACATTACCATGATGTTCGGTTCATTCAAAGCAAATGACAATGTATCTCTTACGGTGCCCAAGCAGTCAATTCACGCTATTTTAGGTGAAAACGGAGCCGGTAAGACTACATTAATGAATGTTCTGTACGGAATGTTGCAGCCAACATCGGGCGAAGTTTTTATTAACGGAAAAAAAATGGCCATTACTTCGCCGGAACACGCAATTGAATGCGGAATCGGCATGGTTCACCAACATTTTATGCTGGTACCGCCATTTACCGTTACTGAAAACATCATCTTGGGTAAAGAGCCTTTAAAACCGCTGGGTATCATTGATAAGGCAAAAGCACGCGAAAAGGTAAAAGCCCTCAGCGATCATTACAACCTCAACATTGATCTTGATGCTAAAGTCGAGAATATTTCCGTTGGTATGCAACAACGTGCAGAAATCCTCAAAGTTCTCTACCGCGGTGCTGAAATACTGATCATGGACGAGCCTACGGCAGCCCTTACTCCGCAAGAAATCGAAGAATTAATAAAAATTCTGAAAAAATTGATCAGTGAAGGAAAAACAATCATCATTATCACCCATAAGCTGGCGGAAATCAAAGCTATGGCGGATAGGTGTACGATTGTCCGCGCCGGCAAGTATATTAATACGGTGATGGTTTCCGATGTAAGTGAAAAAGACCTTGCGTCAATGATGGTCGGGCGGGATGTTGAATTTACCACCCACAAAAAACCGGCGACCCCCGGAGATGTGGTGTTAAAAGTAGAGAATTTAATCGTCAAAGATTACTGGGAACACAATGCGGTAAACGGTCTTAGTCTGGAAGTTCGTGCCGGTGAAATTGTCGGTATTGCCGGTGTTGACGGCAATGGACAATCAGAATTCATTAGCGCACTTACCGGGCTGCGTCCGGCGGAATCCGGTGCCATTTCAGTACATGGGAAAAATATTTTCAATAAGTCTCCCCGCGCTATTTTTAACAGCGGAGTTTCATCAATCCCCGAAGATCGGCAAAAATACGGGCTTGTGCTGGATTTTTCGGTGGCAGAAAATATCGTGTTACAAAATGTGGGCAGTAAAGATTTTTCGTATGACGGATTTTTGCGTTATGATAATATTTATGACCACGCTGATAAACTCGTTAAAGAGTATGATGTACGCCCCCCCGGATGCGCCGAAAATGCGGCAAAAAGTCTTTCCGGAGGGAATCAACAGAAAGTTATCATTGCGCGGGAAATAACGAATAACAAGGATCTCTTTGTTTGTGTTAATCCGACCCGCGGTCTTGATGTTGGGGCAATAGAATATGTCCACCGTTACATTGTCGCCCAGCGTGACGCCGGCAAAGCCGTATTGCTTGTCTCTTTTGAGTTAAGTGAAATTATGAACCTCTCAGACCGTATTGACGTTATGTTTAAAGGAAAAATCACCGGTAGTGTTGATGGGGATAAAGCTGAACAATCCGAATTAGGCTTAATGATGGCAGGGGGTAAAGTTCAATGAAACAAAATAATGGGCGAAAAGCTCTGCCGGGTATTTGTTCTGTCTTCTCATTCCTTTGGAAGGGAACCTTTCTTTATACGCTGCTTGCTGTTTTTATCGGTTTGTTTGTCGGCGCTATTGTTCTTGCAGTAACCGGCTTTAATCCTTTTTTTGCTTACGCGACTTTGATTCAGGGTGTTTTCGGTTCCGGTAAAAATCTGATGTACGCCATACAGTACGCTACTCCGATTATTTTTACCGGTCTTTCGGTTACCTTCGCATTTAAAACAGGGCTCTTCAACATTGGTGCGGAAGGCCAGTATATTGTCGGCGGTATCGCCGCGCTTGTAGTCGGCCTGCTTGTTCCCCTACCCTTCGGCCTGCACGGTTTAGTCTGTATTCTTGCCGGAATGCTTGCAGGCGCGATCTGGGGCGGTATTGCCGGAGTTTTAAAGGCGTATAAAGGAATACACGAAGTTATCGTTACGATCATGCTGAACTGGATTGCTTTTTATCTTCAGAATTTTCTTGTGATGAATCATATCTTCCAGCGACCGAATTCCACAGCCTCACAAAGAATACCGGAAACAGCCCGAATCTTTACGGAGGCTTTAGGCCCTCTTTTTGGGCCGGTTAAAATTCATTGGGGAATGTTGCTTGCCGTAGTCTCGGTAATCGTTTGTTGGCTGATTCTGAATAAAACAACCTTGGGATACAATCTGCGCGCCTGCGGTTTTAACCGTTTTGCCGCCGAATACGGAGGTATTCCGGTAAAACGTTCCATTGTTGCCAGTATGGGAATATCCGGTTTGCTTGCCGGTTTAGGCGGCGCGGTTCAGCTGCTCGGTGTAACTCAGAACCTCACCCAGCTTGCCTCACAGGAAGGTTATGGCTTTGACGGTATTTCCGTGTCAATGATCGGAGGGGTTAATCCGATAGGCTCTCTTTTTGCCGGACTTTTTTACGGCGGAATGAAATACGGCGGCAGCAAGCTTAATACTATCGGGGCCCCGAGTGAATTAGTAAGCGTTATTATCGGCGTTATTATTTATTCAATCGCGATTATGGGAGCTTTTAAAGTTTTGATAAAATTCTTTAAGGCAAAAAAGGAGGGCATACCACTATAATGTTAAATGCTATTGATATTAGCCTGTTAATCAGCGCAACGTTAACTTATTCCGCCCCCTTGATTCTGGCGGGCATGGGAAGTGTGATAAGTGAGATTTCCGGAGTCACCAACATCGGAATTGAGGGGCAAATGACAATAGGTGCCTTTGCCTGTGCGGCAGCAGCTGTTTTGACCGGCAATCCGTGGATAGGTCTGCTCGCCGGTTTGCTTGCCGGTGCGATTTTTGGCTTGCTTCACGCCTTGGCTTCGATTACCTTTAAAGCGGATCAGACTATTTCCGGTATAGCAATCAACTTGCTGGCACCGGGCTTGGCAGTTTATATCTGTAAAGCTTTATTCAACGGTTCCACACAGACTCGTCCTGTCGCGCTTTCAGGAAAACTACCTATGCTTTTTGAGGGTGTTTTTCCCGATAATTCGTTTTTTGACTATGTGTTTAAAAATTATGCTTCGGCGTATATTTGTCTGATTATTGCACTGTTTATGTGGTTCTTATTGTCGAAAACACAGCTCGGGCTGCGTATTCGGGCGATAGGCGAACACCCCCGCGCGGCGGCAACTCTGGGAATCAGCGTTTTTAAAGTGCGCTATTTCTGCGTGATACTTTCCGGCGCGCTTGCTGCTTTTGGCGGTGCGGTAATCCCACTGTCCACGGTTTCCTACTTCTTCCCGTCAATTATCTCCGGTCAAGGCTTTATCGCGATCGCAGCGGTTATTTTCGGAAAGTTTAAGCCGCTCAACACCGTGCTGGCCTGTTTGCTCTTTGGATTTTGCAAGTCCCTTTCACTGATGCTTGGTAATCCCAAGTTCGATTTAACGGTATCCGCTAATTTACTCAGCATGATACCGTATATCATTACCTTGGCGGCATTGCTCCTCATCGGAAAGAGTCATGCTCCGGCAGCAAGCGGTAAAATCTACGATCCGGCAAAAGGATAAACTCATCGTATAGCATAAAAGCCGCAGAGTACAACAGGAAAATCCTGCTGCCCTTGCGGCTTTTACTTTTAGAATCGTTCTCCGTAATAAATACCGGCCCATTCCCAGCGCCCGTGAACTTCAGGATCTATGGGGAAATATACCTTACGGAAATAGAAATACCAAACAGGGGTAAGTTTTGACCAACCCCATGTCCTAAGGTAAGCATCATTAGATCCCGAACCTTCACTTAAATCCTGTGCGTAGTGTACTTTACCGGAAGTATTAAATGTTGAAATACTGAAATTCCCCAGTTCTTCGTCTTCCATACCGATCTGAGTCCAGGATCGGGCAAAGAAATTAACCCGTGCCCGATAATTCCAAAGCCGCGAACTGTCTCCGCTGTCTAAAGTGGATTTTATCGTGGAAATCAACTCGGACAGTGTTTCAAAAGTGCGGGCAAACTTTCTCTCCGGTGTATTATAATATTTTTCGGCATTATAAAAATCAACCATTTGCTTGGCGTAGGTATAAGCTTCGGGGAATCCGGCAATAATGGATCCATAAAACGGTATAAAATTTTTATACGCTTTTATGGCGTCATCCCAGTTTCCGTTTTTTTCTTCAGCCTGTCCCAGCATAAAATACGCCTGTGCAAGATCAATATTATTGGGGAAGTGTGAAATCAATGTTTCATAACACCAAATTTCTTCGGTGGGCCTATTAACAAGCGTGATTAATTGTTTTAAACAAACAAGGTGAATTGATTCACCGTGCACGGTTAAATCAGGATAATTTTTTACAATTAAGTTAAAATAAAGAGCCGCGATGATCTGTGAGTCTTCTTTAAGATAACACTCCGCGATTCGTAAAAGATAGTAACTGTTGTACGGATCCAGAGGATGAGCATCAACCCATTCGGATAAAAAATTAATCATCCGGTAATTATTATTTGATCTTCTGTATTGATTCGCGATTTCACGTATTATGCCGAAATTCTCCTCGTTTGAATTCGTTTTATGTGATAAAAGCGAAAAGAGTGTTTTTAAGACTTCTTTTTGTTCCGCTGTTTTCTCCAGATAGTAAGCGCGTTTCCCTGTATTCGCGGACGTCTTTCCGTCGCACATTATCAATATAAAAGGGATAAACACAAGAAGCAGCTTAAAAAGAAGCGGAGAACAGCACTTAATAAAAGGTAATCGTTTCAATTGTCAATCCTTATCTTGTTCAGTACCTTAGTTTCAGAAATGAACTAACGCTGTCCTACTCTGTCTTCCTGTTTGCCGCTTGATTGATTTGATTGGCAAGATAGCCCGCGCCAAAGCCGTTATCAATATTCACGACAGCGACTCCAGGAGCGCACGCGTTAAGCATAGCTAAAAGCGCCGATAAACCACCAAAAGAAGCACCGTAACCGACGCTTGTAGGCAAGGCAATAACCGGTATGGAAACCAAACCGGCAATAACAGAGGGGAGCGCGCCGTCCATACCGGCAGCAACAACAACAACACGAGCTTTTTTTATCTCGTCCAGACGGGCAAAAAGCCGGTGAATCCCCGCAACGCCGACATCACAGATCAGAGTGGTCTTGCTGCCTAAAAACTCAGCACTTAAGAGCGCTTCCCGCGCAGCATAGAGATCCGAAGTGCCGGCACAGACAACTGCAACAAGCCCGATGCCGCCGTCAGGGGAATCCTCGGGGCATATCTTTCCCGGCTGTCCTATACTGAGTATGCCGGATATTTCATCGTAGTGTGTTTCGTTAAAACGTTTTTTAAGCTTCTGTGCAAGATCGGGTTTAGCGCGGGTAGCAAGCACAGGTATTCCCTTTTCCCGCATTCGCGTAATAATCGCTTCAGCCTGCTCTACTGTTTTTCCCGCACAGTAGACAACTTCAGGAGAAGCAGTTCGTTCTGCCCTCCGACTGTCGAGGAAAGCAAACTCAAGATCATCACTCAT
>JAITXS010000012.1 GCA_031284645.1 Spirochaetaceae bacterium
AGGGCTGGACGGTATGGGGCAATGGAGGGCCGCAGGGAATAATGCCCCGGCTTTGGAGGCTACGGGCGAGGGCTTCAAAATGGGGGCTGCGGTTTTCATGGGCAATCTTCCGACCCGATTACATTTACCGCTAAAAAGGAAAATTTCGCTATCTTAAAGAATTTTTGCTCTTATCACCCTTGACACTCTGAATTATATGTAGTAACTTTTTCATGATGAATCCCACCTAAAACCAGATTTAATATCGCATCTGTATGATTTTACGCAATAGGTATGTCTATTGAGGTAAAAAATGGTACAGACGGATTAGGTCTAAAAATGACTTGTATCGGCTGCGGCAAATTCTTCTCCCTTTCTCAAAAGGGGCAAGGTTTCTATTGGCGCGGCAAGACAGGTCAGAAAAAACCTCATCTTAAAGAACCCAGGCGCTAAAAATGTGAAGGCCGCTATCAGGACAAGCGATCTTCCATAAAACAAAGGGAACCGGCGCTCCCCCCTCTATATGCGGAAACCGTTCAGTCGAAGACCGGGACTCATCCGCCAAAAACTATCGACCTTATAGAAGCACCCTTTGCCTTTTACAAATACAGAGCGTTCATGTTGCGTTATGCCGGTTTTAGGTTCCACCAGTATATCGGTGGTTTATTTTTTTTGGATGGCATTAGCCAACCAGTTTCTAAATAATGAGGAAATTGCATGGAAAACAAAGAGTTGAATAAGATGACATTACTTGATTCAATCGGTCAGATATTGGAATTTTCAAAAGATTCCGGGCTGAGTAAAACTTTTTTTGAAGCTGCTAAAGACCATTTGAATTTTGTTTCAAATGAGTTGCATATTACGCCCATTCAAGCAGCCCTCTTTGCCCATATTTTTAATTCAAGCGTCGCAGGAAACCAATACATGGGGGATCATTTGTTGATTGAATCTTTAAAATGTACAAAGGTTCAATATCTTGAATACCTGAACGATATTGATGAGCTGGTTAATATAAACTATGTTACTCAAATTATTCAACATGATGTTTCACCAACATACCGTATCCCCAGAGAAATCATTTTTGCCCTCAGAAAAGGAAAGGTTATAAAGCCGGAGAACTATATTAATATTTCTATTGGTAAATTATTTTCGGTCCTTAAAAAGACGTTTCTGCGCCGCTATAATGATGCGCTTGTTTATGATGAATTTATGGCGCTTTTGTCTTTCCTCCTGGACAATAATCAGCACCTTGAATTCGTCAAAGTGATAAAGGGGTATAATCTACTGCTTGCGGATGCCGCTTTGCTCCTCTATTTCTGTCATAAGCATGTTGCCAGCCCGTACTCTTATTTAGATAACACGGTTATTAATTTTGACTCTATACGAAAAGAATTTGGAAACGAAGATGATCCTATTTTTGCAGATATGCAATTTATCGATCCCCTGCGGAATGGGAATCACCGCTTACAGGAATTGGGATTAATAGAAAATGCAAACAATGACGGTTATGCGATGGGAGATGTTTTTTGTTTAACCGACAAGGCAGTCGATATGCTGTTAAAGGAAATAATTGTTAAAAAGCCCGGAAATAATCAAAACATGATTTTGTGCAATGATATACCGGAAAAGACATTGTATTATAATGCAGACCAGAACGATAAGGTGCAAAAACTTATTGATCTGCTGCTTCCGCTTAATTTCAAGGGAATAGAGAAACGCCTTAAAGAAAAAGGTATGCGGAATGGCTTCGCCTGCCTCTTTTCCGGGCTGCCGGGAACTGGAAAAACAGAAACGGTCTATCAGATAGCCAGAAAAACCGGCCGCGATATTTTACAGGTTGACATTTCAGAAATAAAAAGCAAGTGGGTTGGTGAAAGTGAGAAACAAATTAAAAAGATTTTTACCGATTACAAAAAACAGTTGGAATCTGTGGATACAGCGCCTATCCTGCTTTTTAACGAAGCTGATGCCATTATCGGCCAGCGCATGAATTTTAACGGGAATAGCCATGCCGTTGATCAGATGGAGAATACTATCCAGAATATTATTTTACAGGAACTGGAAGATCTTTCCGGGATATTGATAGCCACCACCAATCTGACCAAAAACATGGACAAGGCTTTTGAGAGGCGTTTCCTCTATAAAATTGAATTTGAAAAACCGGAACTGGAAGCAAAAAAATCAATCTGGCAGTCCATGATACCGGAATTATCCGAAAATGATGCCGCACTCCTAGCAATTCGTTTTGATTTTTCCGGCGGTCAAATAGAGAATATTGCCCGGAAACGCACGGTGGATGAAATTTTAACCGGCGCCGCTCCTTCTATTGAACAACTGCTGGCTTATTGCCGTGATGAAGTTGTGGTTACGGATACGGTTCAGCGGATAGGATTTGCTGCGTAAAACAGAACTTGAGAAGCGGGAAGGCTATTTCCTACATTTCTATGGGAAATAGCCATTATAAAAAAAATTGCTTTAGCATTCCATGACAAACCACTCCGGTATATAATAGCAGTATGAAAGAACAAAGAAAAAGCCTGCCCAGATCGGCGCTTCCGCGGATTTATTATATCGACCGGGAAATTGCCTCCGGGAAATACCCCAACGCTGATAAACTGGCAGATGACTATGGCACAAGCAAAGCCACGATTCACCGGGATATTGAGTATATGCGCATATTTCTTAATGC
>JAITXS010000134.1 GCA_031284645.1 Spirochaetaceae bacterium
CCGGCGAATGTGGTAGCGGCGACAGGGGTAAGCATTACAGGAAGCCCCCCTGGGGAAGGATTCGTTGGAGGGTATCTGCAATTGACAGCGAAAGTGACTCCTGAAAACGCGACGAATCAGGGGGTAGAATGGGAATCAGGCAATCCTGCGGCGGCACTGGTAGCGGGCGGGCTTGTCATCCTGCTGCAACCGGCAGAGAACGTGATAATCACGGCGAAGGCCGGCGGGGGAAGCGATATACACACGATAAAGGTAAAGCCGAGTCTTCCTGCAATAGATACGTATAAGTATATGCCCGGGGGCACAATAGAAAGTACCTATCTATGGGCAGCGGATACGGGGGATGCGGGTATATCGAAAGATAACAGCACAGTTAAAGCAAATAAGGTTATAGTTGTAGCACCTTTTCATATAGCTGAGACGGAAGTGCGCTATGAGTTATGGTATATAGTGAGGAAGTGGGGAGAGGAGCACGGGTATACATTTCTGAATAAGGGACAACCAGGGAGCAGCGGAACGCCGGGGGCGCTTCCTGTATCTCCCGGTAAGGATCAGCCGGTAGCAAATGTAAGCTGGCAGGATGCAGTGGTATGGTGCAATGCGTATAGCGAGCTTATGGGAAAGCAAGCGGCGTATAGGGATAAGGATGATAATAGTGTAGTATTAAGACATGCTGCGACACAAGAGGTAGAGGGTTTGGTAGATATTATAGAGAATATAAGGGAGTATAACGGGTATAGATTACCAACAGAGGCGGAATGGGAATATGCGGCAAGGGGAGGGGTACCGAGCAGCAGTGAGCCGTGGACATATACCTATGCGGGAAGTAACACGGTAGGTGATGTTGCATGGTATACTAGTAATTCAGATGGCACGACACATCCTGTAGGACAGAAGGCGGCGAATACCGCAGGGCTGTATGACATGAGCGGTAATGTGATTGAGTGGTGTTTTGACAGTTGTTATTCGGGTATGGCCCGTGTACTACGGGGCGGGCCTTATGGCTTTCCTGATGATCAATGTTTTGTATCCCGTCGTAACGGCAGCTACAGATCCTTTCAAGCGGCCAAAAGTCTGGGGTTCCGGCTGGTTTACACCGTTGATTAGCGCCAAAGCGGAATGATATCATTCTGATTTACTAAAACAGCTTATTATTATAATATTTTTATTAGCGGAATGATAACATGAACATTCTTGGCACGGCCGCCATTGTTGGCGGCCGCTTTGTTGCAGCCCACGAAACAAGCCGTGAAAACAAACGGCACTGCAAAAAGCCGGAAAAAATACGAAAAAAGCCGCGATTTTATCCTAAGGAAATCCTTGCCCCCCCCTACAAGTGCGTCCCCGGAACTTTTTTGAGAGTAGCTTTCCGCAACGTTTATCATGTTTATTTGAAATTCTCACATCTTCAAGCCAAAATATACCGATAAAAGGATTAAGGGGATATCGTTATGACATCAAGTTTTATGGGTTTAGAGATTGGAAAGCGTGCGGTAAACGCACATGAGCAGGCCCTGCGGGTTACCGGCCAGAATCTTTCCAATGTATCAACAGAGGGTTATTCCCGTCAGAGAGCAGAATTTAAAACTGTTCAGCCGATTTATCTTCCCGGGCTGAATCGGGAAGAGGGTGCCGGTCAACTTGGGCAGGGGGTCTCCGTGGATCGGATTGAGCGTATTCGGGATGAACTTCTTGACAAAAGAATTGTTGCTGAGGCAGGTAAAGAAGGCTACTGGCAAGCCCGTGACCCCTATCTCCGCCAGATCGACGGACTCTATCTTGAAGTCGGGGAAAACTCCCTGCGATCCAAAATGCTCGCTTTTTGGGACGGTTGGCAGGATCTTTCCCAACATCCTTCTGATCTTCCGCCTCGTACTGCGTTAATTGCGCGGGGAGAGAGCCTTATCGGTGATATTCATGAACGTTTTTCGCTGTTAAAAGGGATGAAGGATCAGGTAAACGAGGATATTTACCTTTCTGTTGATAAAATTAATAATCTTTCCGGTCAGATTGCCTCTTTAAATGAAACGATTCAAAAAGTAATTGCCCAGGGGGACAGGCCCAACGATCTTTTTGACAGAAGGGATATGCTTGTCGATGAGCTTTCAAAGATGATGAGCATCACTGTTGAGAAGCGTGATAGTGATGAGTATATGCTTCATACCGGCGGCGTGATTTTAGTGCAAGGCCGTATAGCACGTAGTTTGGAAATTACAAACAACATGGACAAGGAAGGCTACGGGAATATCATGTGGACGGATACCGCTGAACTTTTTTCGCCGGCAAAGGAAAGCGGCAGTCTCTCGGCTTTGCTTGAACTTCGGGACAAGACTATTGAGAATGAAATTCAGGTTTTGGATAATATGACGATGAATTTTGTTGATCTGGTGAACGAGGCTCACCGGCCCGGTTACGGGATTAATAGCAGAACGGGTCTGGATTTTTTTACCGAACATCATTTTGTAACGAATGTTCAGGGAAATTACGACAGAAACGGTGACGGGGAGTATGACTCAAGCTACATTTTTAGAATGAACGGCCTCAATCAGCTTGAGGAACGCGCTCAAATCGGGCTTGAAGGTACGATTACTCTCTCCGCATCCGGCGGCGAAGGCAGAACAGTAGCGGTTCCTTACTATGCCGAAGATACGGTTGCGGATTTAGTCACCCGTGTTAACAATTCAGGTGCCGATGTTGTTGCCCGACTGAACCGAGATGGTCATCTTGAGCTTAAAGGCACTATTACCAAAAACAACGATGATCCGGACTTTGTTATCCGCCATGTGGAAGATTCAGGTCGTTTTCTTGAGGCGTACGCGGGCCTTCTTTCAGCCCGCGGAGAAGAAGGGGCTTTTGACTGGGGTCGGCCGGATGCGGCGGCGGCTCTTCGGGGCGAGGCGGGAAGCTATTCCACAGCGCTGGTGAGCCATCCTTCAGGCTGGATTGAGATTAATCCTGTTTTGGTGGGGGATGTCGCTTCAATTGCCTCCGGCTACGGTGAGAACGGCAGGGTCGCAAATCCCGGCAACAGCAAAGCTGCCGAAGCTATTGCGTCGATTCAAAATACCAAAGTGATGATCGGCTCTCTTGCCACGATAGACGACTATTTTGCCGATTCGATTGGACGTGTCGGCTTGCTGCATCAGGAAAGTGAGAAACAGCTTGAAACACACGATCAGATCATGAGGACACTGCACAATATGCGCTCATCAATATCCGGAGTCAATATGGATGAAGAAATTTCTAATATGATTAAATATCAGCACGGTTATGCGGCGGCGGCTCGTTTTATGTCAACAGTAAACTCTATGCTTGATATTGTGCTGCGTCTTGGGCAGGCCTAGCGCTTGATGTATCCGGGGGGATAAATAATAAGTCTGATTGCGGCAGGCTACGGGCAAAGCTCCGCTATAATTAAAAACTTCCCTTTAAGCGAAGTAATGCTAACCTGATTCTCCAACGCGATATTGCTTATCCCGAATGAATCTCGCCCCCAGTGTACCGGCCCAAGTTCCCATTTAAGATTTTTACTTGACGCCTTCCAGGGGCTTTTTGACAGAGGAAAAACAGAAATAAGACAGCCTTTTTGAACGTCAAAAACACATTCATGTCTGTTTTTTAATACCGTCATGCTTTCATGTGCTGTATGCCACTGTGCAAGGCTGTTCTCTCTTTCAAACAGAGCCTTGATTGCAAAAATATGGGCAATACGTCCGCCGCCGCCGCCAAGGAGTATAATTTCATCGCAGCCTTTTTTTTGTAAAAGATCGACAACAAGTTCCGTATCGGTAAAGTCTTTATCTGCCGGATAACGGTAAATACATTCCGCAGGGTATTTGAGAAGGCGCTCTTCATCGTCAAGAGAATCCATGTCTCCGGCAATAATATCAGGATAAAAACCCGCTTCTTCGGCAAGCAAAAGGCCGGAATCCGCAGCCGCGATACAGTCTGCGTGTTCCGCTATGTTCCGGCATTTTTCCGCTGAGGGGCCTTCCCCGCCGATAAATGCGATTCCTCTCATGTCTTACTGCTCTTTTTCAAGCGTTCGTTGCTGCTCAACAAAGCGGTATATGAGCTGTGCCGTGTTAGAGACGCTCTCTTTATTGTCCCATGAGCGATTTCCCGAAATATTCGCTAAAGCGGAAATAACAGGATACTTTTCCGGAACATCAGAATAAGCATAAGCTCCGGCTCCGTTCATCGTGAGGACACTCATATCTCTTGCATGCTCACGAAGGAACGATACAAGTGCCGCATATTCTCCTTCCGCATAACGCGGATTTCCAGTTCTTTCGGAAGCAAGTACCAAAAGGGGAAAGCGCGGGGATGCGCTTTTCCCTGTATGTGCAAGCTTGTACCTTTTTATTGATTTAATCCGATTTTTGATTTCAATCCATTTTTTTACAAAAAAATGGGCGCCCTCCTGCGGCTCCTCATCATCTGAATGACGTAGTTCTTCAAGTTGAAAGTTTGAATAGAGGCGCGGACCGACTGCGATTATTCCTTTTAAAGCAGGATTATTTTCGAAGAAATTGTCAGATCCGGAAAGAAGGATAGCGGCGGAAGCCCCCTCATCGTAGGCCAAAAGATAGACCTCATTACTTTTAAATTGTTTCGTAAGAAGCGGGAGTAAAAATTCTATGTCGGCCATACGTTCTTTTTCAAAAAAGCACGCCGCTTTATACGTGTCCGGGTTTTTCCATACGCTGCTGCCGAGTCGTTTTATATATTCAGGGATAACAGGATAATATGTTTTTATATCGACGCCTTTTTCTGGAGGAATATCAAGGCCCGCTCGGGATGCATTAAGCACAAGTATGCCTTGCTCGGACAATGCCCTGCACACGCGGTCAACAATGAAGCCGGATCCTGTCAGCGGGGGAATAACAAGAACAAGCGGCCTGCCTGATAAAGCTGCTTTTTCACCCTCAAATTCATTACCGGTTTTTTTATTATATACTTTTGTAAAATATTCATTATTCCGCCCCGGATCGTATTTTTTTTCGATTTCAGTATAGGAAAAAACACGGCTGTCCGTTAGAGGCAAAAAATAAATCGCGATAAAACTTGTCCCCACGATAAAAAAAAGAATGCAGATAAAATAAAGAGGGCTTCTCTCGGTATAAACTGAATGAGGAGTTGCCCTTTTTATGCGGAGGGAATTTATCCGGTAATAAACGAGCGTAAAGACAAAGAGCGGCAGACATTCAGGCCGAAAGCCGTATGCGGGAAAAATCGCGACTGTGCAAAAAAGCGCAATGAGCGGGAAATAGTTCAAGCCTTTAATAGTGTGGAATGTTTTTATATACGGCTGGGCAAGCGGCATAAACAAAAAAAAGACTATTAAAATTTCAAGTATTCCCAAATCAGGCATATATTCTCTTTTTGTTTTTACGGAAGACCGATTTTATTGAGGGGCCAGTAACGGATCAGTACGGTACCGGTAATCCGGGTAATATCAACAGGCCCCCAAGTGCGCGAGTCATTTGTATTGCTCCTGTCATCGGATAATACGAAACATTCGTCATCTTTTAATACAAGCGTGTCTAAATTACCGGAAAAAGGAATTGCATCATTCCATAAAGCAGCTACCTGAGGGATATCAACTTGGTAATGTTTATCGGAAAGCTCATATTCGGTGAATGTATACGGATCGTCTGCCGGATGTATTTTAAGAACATAATTTACCATTGATATTTCATCGCCGGGCAGCCCTATGATGCGTTTTATATAGCTTTGATTTTTTTTGCCGGGAAAGCCAAAGTGACCGGCAGTGAAAAACCGGCACAATCTGTCAAGAACATCGGAGATAATGCTCTCGTCTTCTTTATCCCTCCGGTCAACCATAATGACACTGCCTCGTTTGTAGGGAACATTCCCCCAGGGCAATTGAGGCAAAAGACGCTGTACACTGAATGCAGAAAAAACAAAACGTTCCCCCGGGTGTATCGAAGGCAGCATTGAAGCACTTTCCATAACAACCATCGGAAAGAAAAAATTTGTAAGCACTATATAAATCACAATAACAACGGCTGTTTTTATAAACAAAAATCGAAGCCGTGTTCTGTGGTTTTTTTGATCAGCATACGAATATTTTTCCCATTTATTAAACATAGATTATTTAATACTTCCTATACGAGAAAATCCGGTCTTTCCGGCAGGCGGATTCAGAGGATTCGAAGAAGCGCCTCGTTCTTTATCACTTCCCGGCCAATATATAAAGACACCTTTGCCTAAAATCTTGCTTTGCTTAACCGGACCGAAAAAGCGCCCGTCACGCGAATTATCCCGATTATCGCCCAGCGGCAACACGCGCCCCTGGGGCACATACCAGCCCTGAACCAACTTGTAGTATTCATGTCTGTATCCATCGTAATGAGGATGCGCACCGCGTAATGTTTTGTACCAATTTATATCCATAGTAAAATCATTAAATGTTTGAATTTTCGGCGGCGCGAGTTCTCCGTAAAGTAGCTTTAAACAATACGCTTTTACGGAAGCGATATTTTCGCTTAAACTGTCTTTGCGAATGCGCCGTATCGTATGTCTCCAACCCCGCGCTTTGTTGTATTCGGTTTCCGGAATATCACGAACTTCGCCGGAAAATCTGATGATCATATCACCCTTGTCATTAAAAAAACGGTCTCCACCCATACCGGCAGCACGCTTGATTAAAAAATGCGCCTTAGGTCTTCCTGCTTCATCGCGGTCAATATCATATAAAGAAAGCGAAGCCATATAGATAATCCTCTGGGCAATATCAAAAACAGTCCCCCGCGAAAGATATTCGGGGCTTTCAAAAATAACGACATCGTTCCGTGAAGGCTTTATGGGACTTGGTATCTTGCCTGTCCCGGGCAATAATTCCGGCCCGTAGATGAGTTTATTGACAAAGATTCTGTCCTCAATTAAAAGTGTATCAATCATGGATCCGGAGGGAATTTGATACGCCTGGAAGAAATACTGATTAACTATCAAAACAACACAAGCCGCCCAGACAAAGGCTTCAATCCAATCAAGCAGTATGTGCTTCTGCTTTTGTTTTTCCTGTTTCAGGCGTTTGCTTTTTCGCCGTCGGGTTAACACAGCCTCTGTTATTGCTTGAAGCCGGTCAAAAAAATCATTTTCTGTGCGTTTTCGGACATCCATTGTCAAAAAAGTATCAAAAAACAGCGTCTTATTCAAGGGGTAATGCGGCAATGCGTGCTATTGATGCCGGAATTCCCGCTGAATATCGCGCTTAATATCCTTGTCTTTGATGTCGGCGCGTTTGTCATACGTTTTTTTGCCTTTGCATAAGCCCAACTCGACCTTTACTCTGCCCTTTTTTAAATAAAACAAAAGCGGTATCAGCGTATACCCTTTTTCTTCGACCTTACGGCTCAGGCGCCTGATTTCCTCTTTGTGAAAGAGCAGCTTTTTTTTCCGGTCCGGATCATGATTAAAAATTGAAGAAAAAGGATTCTCAGAGATTTTAAATGAATTTAACCATACTTCCCCCGCGATAATCTCTGCCCATGCATCGGGAAACGAGACTTTACCCTCTTTTATCGACTTTATCTCTGTTCCCTGCAAAACAATACCTGCTTCGTAGCGGTCATCCACGGTGTAATCGAAAAAGGCTTTTTTATTTCTCGCGATAATCTTGATTGCTTCCGCCATGATCACCCTTCTTTTGCCGCAAGGACAACTCTAAAGCCGACAAAAGGCGAACACATTTCAGGCGGAAGGGATGCTCGGGTATCGGCAATGACTGTCCCGACAGGATTTACCCATGAACCGCCGCGCACAGAACGTTCCGGGGAAGAGATTTTTTTTATGGCATCCTGCGGTGCGGAAAGATAGTTTAGCGGAGCGAAATAATCGGAGCACCACTCCCATAATCCCCGCGCTCCCGGGTCATTGTTGGCTCCGGCATAGAAAGCGCTCATCCGGCGGGGCCCACCGGCATGAACAGCGCCAAAATAAGCTTCGCCGTATTTTGCAGCATATTCCCACTCGGCCTCGGTCGGGAGGCGCACTTCATAATCCCGTGCAAGAGCAACAGGCAATTTTGAGTTAAGCCAGAGGCAAAACGCTTGAGCCGCAAAAAAACTAACACCGGACACGGCAGGTGTCGGATACTCAGGATAGTCAACAAGAAAATCCCTCATCGATGTGTAGGCTATTCGAGGCTGAAGATACTCTTCCGTTACCTGTTTTTTTTCAAGAAGATCGGCAAGATTATCAATTCCCCACGCAGGATTTTCACGCAGAAAAGCATCCCACAGGGAAAAAGAAATCTCATCCTGTGAAATCATAAAATTCCCCACGGATTCCGTGTGTTGAAAAGCAGTATTTTGGACATAGCTATTGGCAAGAAATTCAAGACTAAAAACAACGCCTTCAATAGTCAGCGGGGATGAGGCTCTTGAAACAGGAATGGTCCGTGCCGGAGATGAACTTACAGAATCCTTCCACACTTCGGGATAAAAAGATGAACTGATAAGTTTTTCAGCCTCTTCATCAGGAAGGAGATCACCGAGAGCCAAGGCAAAGGCGGGGTTTTCCTGCACATAATTTAACATAAAACGTGCTGCATCAAGTACACTGAAAGGAGAAGCCGCATTCCCCTTGTTTTTCGCAAGGAATTCCGCACGAAGCAGATCCTTTAATGCTGCCCTTGTTACCATAAAACGCGCCGCAGCTTTTAACAGTGCTTCAGTGTCCGCATTTTCTGATTTTTCAGGCGCACTCCGGTACATTCCTTCCGACAGGGCAAGGGGAATTTGATAAGATTCTGTCGGCTCGCCGGTAAATGTCCATGCAGCATAGTCTTGTGCGCGTTCAATAAGAGATGCAAGCGGGCTTTGTTCTTTAAGCGGGAATTCCATCTCCGTTGTTTTCGGGAAAAACAGGGAGCCCAGGATACGCCCTCCTACCTCAATATCACGCTCGACCGGAATAAAACCGGGCATAAGCGCGGTAATTTTATGCTTTCCCTCGGGGACAAAAATCCTGCACGGACTTGTACCAAAGTAAATATCATCAATCCGGATCGCGGCTCCCCAAGGCCGGCTTTGTACAAGAAGCTCGGTTCCCGGATTCGAAAGGCCCGGGTAACAGAGACTGAAAAACAAAACCAAAAGGATAATCAATCCGTAAAGAACAGCGAGGTACTTTCCCGGCTTTATCCCGAAAAGGCAGGGTAGATGAACCCTGTCTTCATCGTGGGGTTCAGGTTTTTTTATTTTTTTACGCAGCATGGTCATCATAGTATAGCGAAAACAGCCGACCACGCACAGAGTTCACAAGGAAGCGGCTGTATCATAAATGATACGTAAAACCGGCGCAATTTGCTCCTCTTGCAAGGCCGAAAAGGCCAGCCGGATATAGTTTCCGCCAAGGACAACAAGACCTATACCCTCTTTGAGCAGCAGGGTTTTACGCAGTTCCTCGGCGTCAATACCATCACAGCGGAAACTCATAAAATATCCTGAATTAAACGGCAGTGCCCGTAATCTTTTAAAATCCTTCTGCTCCCCGACAAATTTTTTAACCGCCCGATAACGGCGGCAGAGTATACCGTGGTAATGTTTTTTTTCTTCGGCACTTTCGGGATCAAGATAAATTCGCTTAAAAAGGGATTGAGCGGGTGTGTTGGAACAGGAAACCGAAGAGCGGATATCCCCCATCACTTTTTGGATTAAGGCGGCAAAAGATTCCTCACCAAGCCCTTTGGAGCCGAAAGTAAGAAAGGCGATACGCAAGCCCCAGACATAGTCTTCTTTTGTCGGCCCGTCTGTTTTCACCGCGAGTATCCGCTCGTGTAAGCCGCTGAGTTTGCAAAAAATTGATTC
>JAITXS010000051.1 GCA_031284645.1 Spirochaetaceae bacterium
TTCGAACCTCGCGGTAGAGGATTTAGTAGATAGTATAGATAAGATAAGGGAGTATAACGGGTATAGATTACCAACAGAGGAGGAATGGGAATATGCGGCAAGGGGAGGGGCACCGGCCAGTAGTGAGCCCTGGGCATATAAATGGGCGGGGACCAACGAAGAGGGTGAGCTGGGGAAGTTTGCGTGGTATTATGATAATGCAGGAAGCACGACACATCCTGTAAGGCAGAAGGAGGCGAATAACGCAGGGCTGTATGACATGAGCGGTAATGTGGCCGAGTGGTGTTTTGATCCTGCGAATATTACTCCGCTCCGTGTGTATCGGGGCGGGAATTACGTCTCCACTCCGGCGTACTACTGTTCGGTGGCCTTTCGTAACAACTTACCTCCCGATCTCGTGATCCCCGGTCCGGGGTTCCGGCCGGTCTACAGCGGAGACTAAGGTACGGGGTAGTAACTTTCTGGTAAAACCAAAACCCAAAAAGAAGGGTTGTAGGGTTCAGGGTATTGGGTATAGTAATAACAGAGAGTTGCCGATCTACCCCCGAAGCTGGAGACAAGGAGAGTTGGGTACGATACAGGCTTTCTGGTAAAATCTATACCCAAAACCCTATTACCCAATCACCCTATTTATACCCATTACCCCATGCCCCTACTTATGATAGACTAGAAATATGAAAATCACGGAGGACATAATTCATTTGCTATGCCTATAGTATTAGTTGCTGTCCACCTTGAGGATTGTCCTGAAGCAGTAGCTTTGGGAGCCGCTTCGGTTGCATCCGCCTTGCGGGAAGCCTTCCCTGATGTTCCGATTCATTTAGTTGAAACATTCGTACACGAAGGCCCCGAGGCCCTCGTCCGAAAAATACGAAGGCTGTTAAACACAAGCCCTTTGGCAAAGGGGCAAAAAGAACCGGCACAGTCCGCGCCTCTGCCCGCCATGATAACAGGATTCTCTATATACAGTTGGAATCGCGCGCTCATGATAGAAGCCGCGCGTCTTTTGCGTGCCGAAATCGTCAATGTTTTTCTCTTCTGCGGCGGCCCGGAGGTTAGTGCGCGCCCTCGTGGTTTGCACAAGCATGAAGGCGGCTCCTTTGATACGCTTATCAAAGGAGAGGGCGAAAAAGAAGCAGTGCGGGTTCTCGGTGAGCAGTTTTTTCAAAACGCCCCGGCACCCGTCTGCCTTACACAAGAGCTCAATGCTCTTCCTTCCCCCTGGCTGGACGGAACACTGATAGCAAGTGAACATCATGGGGTGCTCTGGGACTTGGCACGAGGATGTCCCTATTCGTGTGCATACTGTTATGAATCAAAGGGGGCTCGTAATGCTCAACGAGTCCGGTATTTCCCGCAGGAGCGGATCAGATCAGAGCTTGCCCTGTTTCTGCAAAAAAAAGTTCCCTATGTCTTTGTTTTGGATCCTACCTTTAACAGTGATAACAAACGCGCTATTGCCATCATGAATATGATAGAGCAGGAAAGTGTTGCGTTTAATGCTGCAGGCGGCGCAAGCGATACCCATTGGCATTTTGAAGTGCGTGCGGAGCTTTTGAACCGGCAGCAGGCACAGCACTTTGCCAAAATCGGCGCATCCCTGCAAATTGGCCTTCAGACAGTGAACCCCAAATCAGCAGCCCTCATTGGTCGGCTTCATTTTAATCGGGGGCAGTTCGAATCAAAAATCAATCTTCTTATCGAAGAGGATGTTCTTTTCGGACTGGACATTATCTACGGACTTCCCGGAGATACGCTTGCGGACTATAAGAAGTCTCTGGATTTCAGCCTCTCCCTCTATCCCAATAATCTTGATATGTTCCGTCTTTCAGTCTTGCCCGGTACGGTACTTTGGGACAGAGCCTCCGAACTGGGATTGTATGCAAATAGCGAGGCTCCGTATGAAGTAATCTCCACACCGGATTGTTCTGCCTCTGATTTGAATAGAGCAGAAAGCCTCTCCCGTGCGGCAGATCGTTTCTACAATCAGGGACGAGCGGTCGCATGGTTTAACCAGCTGCTCTATCCCCTTAAAATGAAACCATCGCTGTTTCTCGAAGGTTTTATGGAATTCTGCAAAGCTGCTCCCGAGAATAATGGTGATGTAGAAAAGGCGCAGCTTGCCTACCTTGACGCTGTGTATACCAAGGCAAAAAAGCGCCGTCTGTTCCCTGCTGTACAGGATATAGTACGGTTCAACGGCGCATGGGCTCGTGCCCTTGTTGAAGGGATCAGTACGGATATCACCTTTCATTATGATCCGGAGGCAGTACTGGGCGAGGCGGGCCTTGATATCGAAAGTTTTGTTGCTTCTTGCAAAAAAACAAACCAGGCGCCGGTAAAAGGGAGAGTACAGCCGGGTAAGTGCGGGCCGGAACTTCTGTTGTTATAATGATACTTTTCCGGCCGGTGCCCGATTTTTTTGTTCTCTGTACAAATAGCAGGATTATACGATGCCGCCGTTTACCGAAATAACTTGGCGGGTAATATACGAGGCTTGATCGGACAATAAAAAAACCGCAAGGGCAGCGACTTCCTCAGGCTGTCCGATGCGGCCCATAGGAATAGAAGGCAGGATGTGCTCAAGCGGCGCGGAGGCAGACATGTCTGTTTCGATAATGCCCGGGGCTATGCAGTTTACCGTTATTGAGCGGCTTGCCAGCTCAACGGCAAGCGCCTTGCTTGCTCCGATAATTCCTGCTTTTGAGGCACTGTAATTTACCTGTCCGCGATTTCCTATAATGCCCGAAACCGATGCTATCGTAATAATACGCCCGCGCTTTTTCCGCGCCATTGGCATAACAAGAGGGTGCAGCACATTAAAAAAACCATCAAGATTTGTATGCAGCACGGAGTCCCAATCTTCATCGCTTAACGCAGGAAAAGTATTATCGGCATTGATACCGGCATTACACACAACACCCCATAAAGCACCGTGATCTTCTGTCAAGCGGTCAAGTTTTTGAGTACATTCGGCCCTGTCTGCAATATTAAATTGAATCAGTTCAATATCGCCGCCGCCGGAATGTATTTCCGCTTCCAGAGTGCGGGCCGCGTCTTCACTCTTGTTATAGTGGGCAAGAATTCCGTATCCGGCGCGTGAGGCTAAGAGCGCGATTGCCCGCCCTATACCCCTGCCCGCGCCGGTAACCAACACTTTTTTTTCAAACATCTTTTATGCCTCCTGCGATCCGCTTTAACGCTTAATCTTTCGATCTTTTTCCGAAACGGGAATTGTCGCTTAAATCTTCAATGTGCTCAACATCAATAACGGTCAATTCCGCGCAAAGCGCCGTTTCCCCGCCGCAGCTAATCAGGCCGTTAAACATAAAAATCGAATCCATACGGCAATCCTCCCAAACCCGAATCTTGATACGCGAAGACAATACCGGACGCGTAATATCAAGATTAGATACGCTTAAAATGGCCCCTGCTCTGCGCGGCAGGGATAACTCCCTGCTTGAAAGACCGGAGAGAGCCGAAATAGCCTGCGCCATACACTCAAAACCGGCCCATGCGGGCATTCCCTGCATCGAAGCGTCATAAAAAATACAGGAAGGCTCTATGTCAAATTCCGCATCAAGCGTTCTTTTTTTTGTGTCAAAATCACTTATCCGCGAAAGCATCACCATCTTTCCCCTATGCGGTATCAATGAAAGAAGCTCGTCTTTTTCTATCATTTTCTCTATTACCTCATTACCTCGTCTTCTCGTAAGTTGAGCATATCTATTGAGCTCATCTTCCTTGCATCATTAAAAAAATTTTAAACAAACTTATCCTGCATCCGGACTTCCTAAAACAAGGCTCGTATTACACCCGCCAAATGCAAAAGAATTGCTCATACAGTAACGGATATGCGGTAACAACTCGCCTTTTTCGGCGAAACGCAGATGCGGCAATTCTTCATCACGAACACCGTCCCAGCAGTGAAGCGGAGCGGCGGGAGACGGGCCCTCCTTGCCGGAGAGCAGATACCAGCAGACAGCGCTCTCCAAAGCACCCGCCGCGCCAAGGGTGTGTCCGGTAAGCGGTTTTGTGGAGCTTACAAGAGGTGCCGTATCCTTAAAAAGAGATGCAACAGCCTTTGCCTCCGCGCGGTCATTTTGCACTGTCCCTGTTCCGTGCAGATTGATATAGTCTATATCCTTTGGGCCTATGCCCGCTTCCCCGAGCGCCTCTTCCATTGCCCGTCTCGCACCGATACCCTCGGGTTCAGGAGCGGTCATGTGATAGGCATCGGCGTTTAAGCCTTCTCCTGCCAGTATAACTTGTTTGTCGAGCATCGGAAAAGGTTCTTTTGAAAGTACAAAAAAAGCGCCTCCCTCCCCAAGATTGATACCGTCCCTGTTTTTGCTAAAAGGATTCGATAATCCTTTTGAAACCGCGCCAAGCGAATCAAAACCAAGAAGCACGGTTTCCTTTGCGATATCAACGCCTCCGGCTACGGCAGCATCGCAGATGCCCGCTCTGATAAAAGAGGCAGCTTTTATCAGAGCATCGGCGCTTGAAGCACAAGCTGCCGATGTAGCGATAAGAGGCCCTTTTATGTTAAAAACCGCCGCAAGATACTCGGCAATTCCGCTTGCCCCCTGTAAATCTATATCATAATCATCGGGGAAAGATCCTTTGGTAAAAAACGTATGATGAGCGGGTAGAGAGAATTCCGATCCGTTATCGCAGGAACCAACACAAAGTGCTACACGATCCCCTCCAAATCTCTGAACAACAGTCCGGATACTCTCCTCTATCTGTGCCGCCGCCGCCGCTGTTATCCGTAAAATTCTCGTGTCATGACATCCTGCGGCAGGCGGCAAAAATTCGGTAAAAACCCGGCCCACAAGAAAATTATGAAGACCTGAAATCGTAAAGGGTACAATGCCATCCCTTTTCGCTGCGGCAAGCGAAGTATAAAGCGTTTCAATATTATTCCCTGTGCAGGAAATAATACCCGGTTTGGAAAGATATACTCTGGTTCTCATCGTTCCTCCCATAACAGCAAGGCGGCGGCAAAAGCTGTTGTTATTCCCGCGAATATCGTAGCACCGAATATATGAACAGGATAAAACGAGCTTATCGCAAGTGTCCCGAATGAAAGTGCCGTGGTTATATACGAAAGTATGAGTGCGGTAAATTCAGGACGGTTTCCCGTTTTTGCCGGTGTCTTTCTTTTTGTGGTGGTATAAAACATATAATCAAGACCAAGCCCGAAAACAAGCACAAAGGCGCAGAGAGAAAAAAAAGTAATTCCGCTTTCGGTAAGAAGCAAAAGGGCTGACAAAACAAGACTGATAAGAAGCGGAACAGCGGCTATTTTAATGGTATCCCCGGAATTATAAAAAATCCTTGTAAAAAGAACGACTACAAAGTACGCGCATACAAAAAGGATAAGAATTATTTTTGTCAGTGAATTTAATTCGTTTTCAATATCTTCTACTCTGTTCACCATATATACGCCGTTAAAAGACGAGGCAATGTGTTGGAACGTGGAAACAGGCGCGGACGGTGCAAAAAGCATAACAGCCGAATAATACAGTCCGTCAATTTGCCCAAGCCACAGATTCGAAAGGGCATTTTTTATAAAAAACGGCATCTCATCACTATCTATGTGTAAAAACAGCGTTTTTTTCGCGGCATAATCATCATAAAAACTATCAAGAGCATCAGCAGGAAGGCCGAGCGTTTGGTATTGTGTTTCCGCAAGCGGTAATAAAGCGCGAACAGAACGGTAACTTTGCTCTTGTTTTTTGAGAGACGGTATAAATTGAGATGAGGCCATAAATGAGGCAAGTCTTCCCTGTCCTGCTTCGCTATCCAGTCGCTCACAGAGGCTCTCTTCTTTTTGTAAAAGATCTTCGGCGCTATCTGCGGCAAGGATAAAGTACCAGGGCGCTGAATTGTATTGAAGCGCCGCTGCAACGGTTTTTTCGCTTTCCATAAGCGAAGGAGAGGGTTTATAAAAATTGGTGATCGTATTCCCTATCTTGAAATTTTGTATATGAAGGACAATAACAAGTACGGAAACAGCGATTATCAGGGCAAGCAGTATTTTTGAAAAGATCTGCTTTTTGTGCTTGATTTCAGGAAAAAATCCGGCCTTTCCGTTAAACAGGACACGGGGAATTTTTATGCGGAAAAGGGGAAAGAGAGCGCATACCGTTATATATGAGCTTGCCATACCGAAAACAGAAAATACGGCAAACTGGCGAATGATCGGGAAAGGAGCACATAAAAGTGAAAAAAAACAAATTTCCGTGGAGATAAAACTCATGGAGATACTGCGGAACAAAGTATCCCGAGTAAAATCAGCCTGTATATTATGCGCGTAAAGATGAACAAAATAATGTATTGAATAATCCACGCAGCAGCCGATAAGGGTTGCGCCAAAAACAAAAGTAAGAATATGAATTTCCCGAAAGAATAAGAGTTCACCGGCAAGGGCTGCGGCAAGCGATAATACCGAGGCAAAGACAGCAAGAGAAGCGGGAATGGCCGAGCGGAAAGCAAAAAAGAATAAGGCGATAATAAGGGCCATAGAAACCGAACTTATGATAGAAATTTCCCGCTTTGCGTTTAAAGAGCTTTCATAACTATGGAAAGGAAAACCCGAATAATAACAGCAAGTATCCGGGAAGGAAGTTTTTAAGAGCTCAATTTCACTATAGATTGTTTTAACGGCACTATTTTCTTCATTCAGGGAAAGCGCTTCCTTAAGCTTCCCGTTCATCATAAGATACCATAAACCGTCTTTTTCCACGGCAAGTATATCCTTGAACAGGGAAAGAGAGCCGCTTGAGCGGAAAAGCCTCTCAAGACGGCCTTTTAGTATTGATTCGCCGAGCAAAAAAGGATCCTGCTCAATAGAATCAGTATTGGTAAAGACAAAAGAGCTAAAAGCCAGTTCAAGCGCGTCTTGTGCAACGAATGTGCCCTGACCCTGCTCTAATAGATTAATTATCTCATTGTCTAATAAATTATACTTATATTTATCTATATAATTTCTTGTTTCAGATAGTACTGAAATATCTACATAGAAAGAAAAATTCTCGAAAACTCCTGATTCCGAAAGTTTTTGACTCAACACCGCTGCCGCGGATGCAGCCGTATAAAAATCAGGATTTTCCACAAGAATAAGTACCGATCCGGACATTCTTTTGTTTAATGCCCGCTCGGCTCCGGCGATCTTTTTAACCGGGCCTTCCGGTATAATGTCAAGAAAATCAGCGTTTATCGAAAAACCTTTCCACGCAAAACAGAGTAGAAGCGTAAGCAGAACCCCGTGAAACAAAAGCCATGAGAAGAAAAGAATGCGCGGGCGTCCCTTATTATTGTTCAAAATAGACAAGCTCACTTTCATTTAAAAATTCAGGGAAATCTATATTAGAAATACTGTATGTTATTGTATCGCCGTTTAGAGCGTAAAAGACAAGCGTATCAATTGAGCGACTTCCTTTTAATAGTACACTCGAAAAAAACGAGACAGCGGTTGTGCCTTTTGCCTTGATTCCGACAAGCCATGAATCTCCGTTTGTTTTGTAAAAAATATCGTAATTTTCTTTAAGAGCGGCTGCATTACCGGTAAATATAGCTTGAAACATCGCCGAGGCGCTCAAAAATGCCCCGTTTCCGGCTGCATCAAATTTTTTCTTTTTTCCTGACGAGTTTGTTTGAATAACAAAATCGCTGCCGGTAAAAATCACGGAGGATACCGGGTAAGATGTTCGTATAACAATGCCCTTTTTTTTATCAATAATGATATTTCCTTTTGAGACAAGAGCCCGCCCACTTTTTACGCTTTTTTTTATCTGCTCAAAATCGCCTGTTATATAATCCGCTGACATTGACGTGCAGATACGGTCAAAAGAAGCTTCGCTTTCAGGATTAAGCGGAAATTCAAACAGATCATCGGCAGGATCACTTTCTGCAAAGGCAAGAGAGGGAAGCAGTATCATAAAGAGTACACAAAAACAACGGTACAAAGGCTTTTTTTTCGCGATCATTTTTCCCCCTCCTTTGCTAAAAGCGCTTCTACTTTAGCTATAAAAAATTGGGGGCAGGTAAAACATGATTCATTTTTTGCTATATTATACGCCATCTGGGAACTGGAACCTTTGGTACTTAAAACGCTGCTGTCCGCTTTATACAATTCGTATTTTATTTTTAAACAATTTTCATATTCACAAAGGACGGCCCGGGCGCGGACCTTTTCGCCAAAATAAAGGGGCGCGATATACTTTACCGCAATTGAAGTAACAGGAAACGCAAAACCATATTCTTTCATGGTGTTATATCCGCATCCGATTTTATGGAGCAGGGCACAGCGGGCTTTTTCAAAATATTTTATATAGTTACCGTGCCAGACAACATTCATCGGGTCAACATCGTAAAATTCAACGGAAAATTCTATTTCCGCACTAATCTCTTTTGTCTGCATCTATTCTCTCCAAAAATCATAAAAATTATACCACTGATACGGATGCTCTTTTGTGTAATATTCTAATATCTTTACGAAGGATCGCGCAAGTTCTTGTACCTGTTCCTTTCTTTTGCGCCGTTCCCCTGAAAATTCTATAGTGCTTTTATGAGTATGCATGGTGTATTTCGAATGTAAGCTTATATCTTTTTTCCGTAACGCAAAAACAAAATAAACCGGAACTTTCAATAATGAGGCAAGGTAAAAAGGGCCTTCGCTCCATTGTGCGTTTTGACCTAAAAAGGGAAATTCAAAAGTCCGGGTGCCTGTCTCTGCCGATACCCGATCTCCTGCGATAACAACAAGGCCGCCTTGTAAAAGTGTCTCTTCCAGCTCTGTAATCGTACCCGGATTTATTTCATAGGCGTTTATAAGATGAAGCATGGAGCTTGGATTCAGCTCTTTTAAGAGCCGGTTGAAATTTTCCGTTACCGAAAAATCTACAATAGATACAACAGGAAAATGATGTGAAACATTTGTTTTCCCAATGCTGGAGCGTGCCCGAAGCACTTCAACATTGCCAAGATGGGAGCAGATGACAAGAGCGCCCTGATTATTTTCCAAACGTTCAATAAGGGAAGCGCTGTCATCCCCGCAAAAAATGAGATCTGAAATAACAATTTTTGATGACCATGCAACAAGTTTGTCAACAAGAGAAAGAGAAAATGATAAAAAATGCTTATAAGAGCTTAATTTTTTTTTAAGCGGAAGCGTTATCTTTATTTTATTTAAAAAGCGTTGTGATTCACGGCGTGCTTTTTTCGCAAAGATAAAATAAAAAAAACTGACCGGAAAGGCGCATAACTTCATGCAGAGTACCGGCAGATGTTTTACAATAAAAAGCATCAATTTAAAATGAGCATAGCCTTGGGAGATTTCTTTTTGAGATGCCCAATGATTTTCGTTTGTTGTTTTCATTTTTTATGTGTGCAAAGCTACCCTTCTGAAATTCCACCGGATAAGGGAAGGAAGACGAAATACCATGCCAAAAAATAATTTGGTAAAGACAAAAGATATTCGTATATTATCGCGCAGGGGATGAAAGTGGGAGAGGCCGCCTTGCGGATAGCTCACCTGCAGGGGATAAAATACAAGCGGTATATGCTCCCAATAAAGACGGACAAGGATTTCAACATCAAATCCCATCCTTTTATCAAAAAAATGTTTATGTATCAGACGAAAAACACTTTCAACCGGATACACCCGAAAACCGCACAAGGCATCGGGAATAGCTGTGGAAAGCGTGACGATTTTTGCCCAAAACACGGAGATTTTTCTCCCGTTCACGCGGCTCTTCGGCGCATTCTTGTCAAACTCCGGTAAACCGCATATCACCGCGCCCGGATCGGCGGCTGATTTTTCTAAAAAAAATTTAACGGCAGAAGTATCATGCTGTCCGTCCGCGTCAAGCTGAAGCGCATTGTCACATTGTAAATCGTACGCTTTATCTATACCTGTCATAACAGCCGCACCCTTGCCCCCGTTTTTCTCCCGGGCAAGTAAAACAATCTGCTTAAACTCTCTCTCTACACTCGAAAGATATGTTTTTGTCTCTTCATCGCTGCCGTCATCAACAATAATAATCGGTATATCATAACAGACAAGATCACGTATAAGCGCGCGTATGGTTTTCCCGTGATTGTATACGGGAATAATAAAGCACGTTTTTATCGGGCCGCTCTTATGCTCTTTCATTTTCTGCCCCGATAATGATGGTACCGGAAGAATAGATGATATTCCCTTCAGGATTCTTCATGGTAAAACCAAGAGCCCCTGTTTCTTTTTTATACGACAATGCCAAAGAAACAGGAAAACCGGGTCTTATAATACTTGAGAATTTCAAGCGTTTTGCCTTCTGTATCAAGAGGGCACTTCTTAAATATTTCGCGGCAAGGCGGATCACTATTTCAATTTGGGCCAGGGCCGGAAGGAGTTTAAAGCCGGGGAAATGCCCGTCAAAATAATCCCAATCTTCAGCAGGAGTAAATTCGATCTCAACTGAGTTATCACTTTGTTTTAACACTTTTTCATTGTACGTCATAGTCGTTTTTTTGTAATCTCCTTAAATTAAATGTTTAACGATGCGTGCGGGATTTTTTCGCACTCAACGGTTAAACAAATATTTTATATCATCTTTTTTTTTCTTACCCTGAGAATCAACCGGGATTTTTTCGATATAACGCCATTTTTTCGGCAGCACGACCGGCTCAAAAAAACGGGCAAGGTATTCGGTAAAATAGTTGTTTATCCCGAATTTCGGCATATCTTTAAAAAACTCTTCTCCGTTTTTATTGAACACAATGGCCGCAGCAAGATACTGCCGTCTGTCTTCCAGCGCAATAACGGCGGCTTCCGAGACAAGACCTGAGAGCATCAAACGGCTTTCGACTTCAGTAAGGGAGACCCGTTTCTCTTCGATTTTTACTATTGAGTCGACTCGTCCTTTAAGAAGAAAAGACCCGTCTTCAAGGATTTGTACAAGGTCACCGCTTATAAAACCTGCTTTGTCCTTTATATACGGTGAGCGGACGACAAGGGCTCCTTTCTTCTCACCGTCTTCTTGCATCCAGATTTTCACGGTATCGTACGGTTTCCAATTCTCTCCGTCTTTGGATATCCGGTATGCGATTCCCGCTGTTTCCGTACTGCCGTAAAATTCAACGGGCCAGAATCCTAAAAGGGCCTCTGTTTTTTGGGCTGTTTCACGGGGAAGAGCGCCCCCCGAGCTAAAAATAAGCGGTGTTTTTAACTGATACTGAATATCAATTTCTACCACCCGTTTTAAAAATGCAGGTACGGTAATAATGGTATAAGGTGTGTCGCAAAAGCGGTTTAATTCTTCGGGAAATTCAATGCGCGTTTGCCGGAACGGAATACCCGCAGTAAACGGGAGCAGAACCGCATCCAAAAGGCCGTAAATATGATGTTGACTTACGGTAGAGCAGAACGGACGCGTTAAAAACTCTTTCCCCCATTTTGAGATAAGATAACAATTATCAGTCTCAAGCTCAGAAAGGCTGTGCTCAAATGCTTTTTGTTTTCCGGTTGAGCCTGAGGTAAACAATACAACAGAGGCTTTTTCCGGATCAAGGGCGGCATCAAAGAGTTTCCGGTCAACGGCTGCGTTCTCTGCTGTGTCCGCCGAAAGAATATCGTTGATATTATACGAATCAGGGACATTTTGATCGCTTAGAAAGGCGCTCTCCTTGTCCCGAATTTCAGCAAGATATGAGGGAGCAAGATTGGCCGTTAAAAGAATTGTTTTTTGACTGCGCTGCAAAGAGTTAAAAGCAACAATAAAAAAATACGAATCCTCGCAGTGTAAAAACCATTTTTGATTATCCACGCTTTGTATAAAACGGCATAATTTTGCCGTATCCCGAATAAAATCTTTCCAGTATTTGTAAATTCCGTCGGAAAAAATTCCATCGTAACAGACAATGAGATCCTGCGCTCTTGAGGTACTCTTAATCATGGAAAGCGGCACGGCACGTGATATCTTTTTTTTCATCATTTTCCGAATTCCCATTTCTCCGAAAATAAGAATCCCTATCAGTATATACGAGATAAAACCGTTATAGATCAGCCAGAGTATTTTTGATTTTGAAAAAAAAGTGAACAGGGCAAAAGCACCGTTGCCGACAAAAAACAGACACCATACAAGCGTGACTTTCCGGCAGTACCGGTAAATTTGTTTTTCGGCAGGTGAACCTTTTATTGATTTATCCCCGAGGGTCGCAAAACGAAAAATAATAACCGGCGGAATAAAAAAACTGATTCCGAAAACGAACAGCATGATCAAGTTGATAATTACCGGATAGAGTTGTAAAAAAGCAAGTTCTTTCGCAAAAAAAACAATCAGGGCAATTACCGGCACGATTAAAATTTTAAGAGCAAAGCGGCGGAAAAAATCCAGGGCTTTCATTTTTTCAATAGATTGTAGATGATATCGGTAAGGTCCTGCACGGTACGCACTTGTTTAAAAAGCTCACTGTCAATTTTCCCGTCAAGATACGGTTTTAATTCTACAATAAGATCAACAGCATCTATTGAATCAAGACCGAGTTCTTCAAAAAGTTTGGACTCGCTTTTTATCTCGCCGCTCTCAATCTCAAAGCGCTCGGACAGGATTTCCCTGATTTTATTATATACATCATCTTTGGTCATCGTTTTTCTCCATTTCAGATGAGATATAAGCGGCAAGAGCGTTTACGGAAGCAAAATATGTTTTATTCCCCTCATTTTCCGAGGAAAATTTTACGCCGAATTTCTTTTTTATCGCTATACCTAACTCCAGTGCGTCAATGGAATCAAGGCCAAGCCCCGATCCGAAAATGGCTTCATCGTCTTTAATGTTTTCAGGCGATATGTCTTCAAGTTCAAGGGAGTTTACAATAAGCTCTTTTATCTCTTGTTTTAGGTTTTCCATGCTTTAATAATATACTTACGGGGCTGCTCCGTGTCAACAGCAATTCCCCGTTTGATCGGCAATTCTGATTTTTACGGGGTATTTTATGTTAGATTTTATCCTGTACGACCTTTAAAAATGGGAATTCCGCGATCTTTCAGGAGAGCTTGATTAAGGGCCTTTTGTCCGTTAGCATACATATGTGGATTGGCTCACAACATTATCCGGTATATATGGCAAATTTATCAGCCCTGTGCTTGATGTAACGATTCTTGCCTTTTTAATTTATAAAGCCTATGAGCTTTTGGCAAAAACACAGGCCGTGCAACTGATAAAGGGGGCAGGTTTTCTTGCTCTTATCTATGGTCTTGCCTATGTTTTCAAGTTAAGCGCCTTGCTTTGGATATTAAAATTTTTGTCTCCCGGACTTTTTATTGCAATCGCAATTATTTTCCAGCCTGAACTGCGGAAAATAATCATTAAGCTTGGGCTTACCGAGATTTTTAGTCCGAGCAATAAACCACGAACCGGACAACTTGACTCGGTGATTACTGCGGCTGAGATTTTAAGTGAACAGCGGCGGGGTATGCTGATAGTCTTTCCCCGTCGTTCCAATCTCAGTCAAATTATCGGAACCGGTACAAAAATTAACGGCGAGATTTCCTCAACGTTGATTGTTACGGTTTTTCAGTTTGACGGCCCCCTGCATGACGGCGCGATGATTATTCAAAACGGTAAAATCGCCGCTGCCGGATGCTTTTTACCGCTTTCCGAAGAGCAGAATATACGAAAAAGTTTTGGTACGCGTCACCGGGCCGCGCTTGGCATGACCGAAGTTTCCGATGCGGTAGTGCTGGTTGTTTCCGAGGAAACAGGAGCCATGTCCCTTGCCTTTGAATCACAGATATATTACGATCTTTCGGCAAATGAAATTCTGCAAAAATTACGCTCGCTTTTAGACAGAAATACAACAGGGTCGGAAAACATCATAAAAAAAGAGGATCTCATACATGGGGATATAGAAAAGGCGGAGCTTAATACGGGAGAGGGGTCGATGCTTCCATGATGAAAGGATGTATGTGTTGAATACAAGAGATTTTTTTATATCGCTGACGAATAATTGGCCGGCAAAAATCCTTTCAATTATGCTGGCTATTGGTCTTTTTATTTTTCAAAGAATAAACACGCTGGACAGCCGGGGTTTTGATGTTCCGCTTAATCTTACCAGCAATCAGCATGATTTGGCACCGACAAAACTCCTGCCTGAAAAGGTGCGGGTTGTCGCTCAAACAACCCGTGCGGAACTGGAAAATATTTCAGAAAATGATATTATAGCAAGTATTGATTTATCGAGCTATGAAGAACCGGGAACTTATGACATAAGGATAGAAATACATCCTTCGATAAATATTCTTGATCTTGATTCACTTGCGCTCAGCGTGTACCCGCGGGATATAAAAATAACGCTTGACCCACGGGAAGGAAAGTATGTTTCGGTAAAACCTGTGTATAAAGGCTCGGTCGCCCCGGGTTATGAATTGGTTTCTCAGAGCATTACACCAAATCAGGTTTATGTTGAAGGCCCGCAGACAATAGTTGCCGGGATTATTTCCGTACCGACAGAACAAATTGATATTACCGGACGCGACACTAATATCATGCGTATAGTGCGGGTCGGAACGTATAATCCGCTTATAACATTAAGTGAATCGAATTTTCAGTTTAGCGCCGAGCTTAAAAGCATTAAAAAAATAGAAGAATGGCGTGATCTTCCCATTACATTTACAAATCTGCCTGAAAATTTACACGTTACAAGTACCGATTTTAAAGGTTTTATCAGACTACAGGGAAACGAGCGTGATATATCGACCTATACACCGGAAGCCGGCGTACTCTTTGTTGACTGTTCGCCTATAAGCTCCCCGGGGAATTATCCTGATATGCCTGTTGCAGTGCATGTTCCCGATAATTTTACGGTGTTACAGTACGTACCGGACACTCTTGCCATTACGATAACAGATGCGCCGTAAAAAGAGAATGAGGATAGGGTAGGGGATTACTGATCAGAACTATACCCAAAAAGAAGGGTCGTAGGGTTCGGGGTATAGGGTCTTGGATAATCAGAAATCTTTACCCCTTACCCGAAGCAAAGGTTTAGAAGCGTTGGGTATGGTACAGGATTACTTATAAAATCTATACCCCAAAGAAGGGTAGTAGGGTTCTGGGTATAGGGTAGGGGCTTTCTGATAAAATCTAAACCCTATTACCCTCTACCCAATGACCCTATTTAGACCCCCTACCCGAAGTAAATAGCTAATGGTTTCGGGTACGAAACAGGCTTTCTGATAAGAACTATACCCTAAACCCTACAACCCAATTACCCTACTTTTATTTTTTAGTATTTCCCTGGCTTCCTTGGGAGTGTATCCCTGTTCAAGAAGCTCGTAAAAGCTGTCAATCCCTTCTTCTCTGCCTCTGCCCACTTCAATACCTTCTTCTCGACCCTTTTCAATACCTTCTTCTCTGCCCTCGCCACGGCCTTTCGCAATACCCTCTTCCAAACCTTCTTCGCGGGCAACTTCCAGGGCATCGTCCCAATTCCATTCGGTAAATAGCATATTGTTAACCTCCGTAGAGTTTTCTTCCAGAAAATCTTTTAAAATACCATGTTCGATACACCAGTTTACGGCTTTTCCAAGCGCCTTTTCAAGGCGTTCCGTGCTTCCCAAGCCCTCCATGCCCTCAAACTCCGCATGAAACTCACGGGACTTGGCAACAAGCGTTTCATACTCATCCAGCGTTTTGGGTAGAGGGGAAAAGGTGCAGGGTAAATTTAAAATGAGAGAAACCCTTAAAAAAGCTGTTTGGTTTTTTAAGGGTTTTACCTCTTACCTTGGTCGAAAAGCCTTCACGTTTGAGCCATCGGCCCTATTCGGGGTTGGGCACTGCCCCTAAAGCGATATTGCTGAACACTCCGCAATACGGCAGGACGAAGATTTTCAAAAAAATCTTCGTCCTGCCGGTGTCAGGGCCGCGTTTTTGCTAAATTTCAATAATGC
>JAITXS010000008.1 GCA_031284645.1 Spirochaetaceae bacterium
CACATTCGTATTTTTGGGCTAAATCGTTGACATTGGGATACCTGCCAGCAGCAATCTGTCTTTCAATCGAATAGATTCTTGCCAAGCCAGCTTTTGTTATATGTTTTCTTGCTTCCATACCGTATTATACTCCCATTGGTTAATCATGAAATGATGGGGAAATTATTTTATAAGATTTTTTGGGCTATAACCGCACAGGCTTCGGCGTCAGCCAATGCGTTATGGTGATTCAAAAGATCAAATCCGCATTTTTTAGCTACGGTCGGCAGCCTGTGATCCGGTAAATTTTTACCAAATACCCGGCGGGATGCTTTGCAAGTACATTGAAAGGTGTATTGCGGGTACGGAATCTTGTACGCTTTATGGGCAGCCTTTAAACATCCTTCATCGAACTGGCTGTTATGGGCTACAAGAGTAAGCCCTTCAATTTTTGGCATTATTTCTGACCAGATTTCCGGGAAAGGTTTTGCTTCTAGAGTATCCTCATAAGATATTCCGTGTATATCCTCAGTAAACCATTCAAGATAAGAATTAGGGACAGGACGAATAAGGCTGTAATAGGTATCGGCGATTTTGTTATTTCTGACAATAATAACACCAACGGCGCAAACACTTGAGTGATTATAGTTTGCGGTCTCAAAATCAATTGCTGCAAAATCGGTCATATAATACCTCCTATACCGCAAACCCTATGCGGCTTGTCTTGTTTTTCTCAAGTATTTCTTCTATGCAGTATGACTTCATTTTTTCGAGTGAAGGATTACTGCCTGAAAGAATAAAATCAACAGTCCGTTTACGGGCGATGTTTTCAATTTGGCCGCCTGAAAAATCATATAAAGATGATAATTCTATAATTTCCTGTTCCGGCAAATCGGGAATCATACTCTTCCAAATTGACTTTCGCGCTTCTTTTAAGGGCTTTAAGAATTCTATCTTATATAGAAACCTCCGCTCAAAAGCCTTGTCGAAATTATTAACCAGATTTGTTGTGGCAATGAGGATGCCTTCAAGGTTTTCAATTTCTTGCAGGATAATATCCTGAATTCTGTTTTCTGTATCATCAATGGATTTTGATGTTGATTCATTGCGCTTCCCTATGATTCCATCGGCTTCATTAAAGAGAAGAATAGGCGCAAGTTTTTCTGATTTGACAGCATTATGATAACGGTCAAAAACTTTTTTTATAAGTTTCTCACTTTCCCCATACCAGCATGTTTTTGTTTGTGCAATGTCAACCGTCATAATGTCCCTGCCGGTATTTTTAGCAATCTGATACACTGTTTCTGTCTTACCAGTGCCGGGAGGACCGTAAAACAGGCAGGCAAAACCGCGGTGCATTCCGGTCTTGGACAAACGTTCTTGTACCGAATTGAAATTATCATTTTTTAACAGGGCTGTTAATTCTGATACTTGCAAGGACTCTTTCTCATTATAAAAGAGCCCTTTTGCCGTTATGTTTTTTGCTAAAATGTAATCCTTTCCGCCTTTTTTTACTTTTATCTTAATTTCACTAAGATAATTATTTTTAAATTCATCTGTTAATTTAAAATGATCTTTTTCAGATAAACTGTCATCATTTGCATATTGAACTATATCATAGATCATCAGTGTATGATTCCCATTTTTTAATTCTCGTTCAATATCACGCAAAGTACTCTTGTCCTCAAAAATATCATCAAGATCATAAATACCGATATAGTTATCATCATTTGCAATAAATAAATTACAAAATCGCAATAACAAAATAATATCTATCATTTCAAACCCGGCTTCAATTAAGCTTTGGGCAAATTTTATATTTTTATTGCTACTTAACAAATCTTGAATTTCATTTGATAAAGCTTCGTAGGTTAATTCATTGTCAATTCGTTGGGTAAAGAGGTCATCAATGACATCAAAAAAATCTACATCAGATAAATTATTATAATTTTTTGGAACATATTCCTCACCTTTGCGAATAGCTTTTACTACTTTCTGGGGAACCCGGTATGTAGGCATACTGTTGTCATCACGGCGGCAGCGGATCAGCTTCCTTTTTTCCAATACTTCCAATTCATTCATATACTTTAGCAATTCAATTTTCTTACATTTTATCGACTTGGCGATTTTTTTCGTGGTAATGGCATTGTCATCACAGCGGTTTAAAAAGAGGGAAAACATTGCTGTCTGCAATGGGGTTAATTTTAAAAAAGTAGATGCATAATTTATTTCTTCTTTTGCAGTTTCAAAAAATTCAGGGGTAAAGCCATTTTCTTCTGCCTTAAAAACGATTTTGATAAGAGAATCCAAAATGGCTGCATCTTTTATTTCCTGGGTATTAGGTGTTTGTTTTTCGGACATGGTACACTCCCTTAATTCAAGTTTAGTACCAATATATACCAGTTGATCTATCACGGAATGATGGATCAAAAAAATAATTTTTAAATTTTATTTTTGAGCCTATTTCAAAATGTCAAATTCTGGAATAGACTCTTTTATCCGTCTTTTCTCTCCATAACGCTGTTTGTTTACTCAACAGTGTAAATCAGCCCGGCGCTTCTGCCGAAGATTTCAGCTTCATACATACACTCGGCCTGAACCGGCGGTGTGGGATAGACTCCTTTTCTGACTGCCCTGAATAAAAAGCTTACCGTGGTTTCACCTTTGTTAAAGGTATCCCAGAAATACTGGATCTCGTTGTCCAAAATAGTCTGATGGCTTATCCATGAACCGTTGCCGGCGCTTTTGGAAGCTTCCCGTTCCTTTTGATCGCTTTCGGTGTAGGCGGCGGTAGTCACAAAGGCGGCGTCGAGGATCTCCGCGCCTGAAGGAACGGGAACCCGCAGAGCCAGGAAAGTCCGGTCATGGCTTGAGGAAACGCGGACACGGGCGCGGTAGGTTTTGCCGCTTACCAATGCGGCGCCGGGAACTTCAGCATCTGTATCTACATTGTATATACTTA
>JAITXS010000146.1 GCA_031284645.1 Spirochaetaceae bacterium
CCTTGATGAAATTGACGCCGCCCTTGACGAGGATAATGTCGGGCGTTTCGTGCAGCTTCTCCGCGAGTTCGGCAGGACAAGCCAGTTCATCGTTATCACGCATAACAAGAAAACAGTACTCAGCGCAAGCGCTCTTATCGGCATTACGATGCAGGAAAAAGGCATTACAAAACTCATTGAGATGAAACTGCAGCACAGGGAAGAAGCGGAGAAACAGGCATTAAAGCCTATTGACGATGATTTTGAGGATGAAGATGTTGAGATCGAGGAAGGACACGAGCTGCCGCCGGGTATAAACGACCCTTCGGCGATCAGCGAAGAAGAGCTTCATCCGATTCGAAGCGGACTCTCCCCTGCTTCGGCCAAGGAGCCTGATTAAGGATAGAGCTCTGATCCTGCCAGCTTGGCAGGCGTATCTTGTAAATAATTATTGAACAACTCAAAAAACCCTACATAAAATAAGAAAAAATGCCGAAAATAGAGTATAATGGAGTGTAAAATGAAACTGAAAAGCTACAGTGTTGTTTTGAGCGTAGTTGCAGCTGCTTTTTTTGTGATTTCTTGCAGTAGTACGCCGCCGGTAGAAGAAGAACCTCAGGTTGAACCGGTGGTGGTGATTGAGGATATTGTTATCATAGAAGAACCGCAGGAAACAGTGCTGGTTGAAGAATTTGACTATGACGGACTTGGAAGGCTGATTGCCGAAGCAAAAGACAAACAACAAGAAATTATCAAATATCAGATTACAGCGGACGGGAACGAAAATTTGGCATTGGCTGATGAAGCGTTAAATCAGGCAGAAGTAATTTATAATATGGGAGAGGATGGATCAGCGTATAGCGAGAAACTCGCCGCGCAAGAGAACGTAGTATCCGCTCGTGACAGCTACAACGAAATTCTCAACAGCTACTGGTTTGGTAAAGCAAACGATGCCCGTGAAAGAGCAGGCACAGCCCGTCAGGAAGCACTAAAATTAAAAGCTGACGTCGCAGTCGCTCAGGACTACAAGAATTCTGCGGATGTGTTTAACAGCGGAGAAGAGGCCTTTACGGCAAAAGATTATCAGCTTTCGGTGAATTATTATATTCAAGCTGAATCATTATTTGCCTCGGTGGCTATAACTGCCGCAGAAAAGAAACGATTGGCTGGCGTGGCGCTTCAATCAGCCGAAAAAAAGATTGAAGAAAGCGAAAAAATCGCGACCGATGCGGAAGCGGAACTTAACGGAGATGAATTATGAAAAAATTTGCCTTTACTAGTTGTTTTATGTTGAGTCTGACCCTTGCCGCGTTTTGCGCACCGGTAGATATGCCCGCCGCCGCAAACGAGTTAAGAGTGCCGTTGATTAATAACAAGTATTATACGGAAAGTGTACGGTATAATAATATTGCGAAACTTGCTTTTAGCAGCGGAGATTTCGATACAGCGATGCAATCTTCCGGGGAATCAATTCGAAATGCAAATCTTTCTGATGCCTATGTGGCGGAAAGATTAAAAATTGCCGCGGCTAATAAAAAAATAAGCGAAGCTGCGGCAAAATTAGCCTGGGCAGAGAAGGGACAAGCGCAAAAGTATTATCCGGCAGAATTTAAGACAGCACAGGAATTTTACAATGATGCGCTCAGCGCCCGTAGGGTAAATGAATGGGATTCGGCGTTTAGTAACGCGCAGAATTCAATGGACGCTCTTGCCAATGTTCTTTCTCCTTCTGAAACTCAAACTGTTACGACAAGCGATTCGAACCTGCTTCCCTCCCAATATACCGTGCGCTCATGGGATGTTTTTGGTGATTGTTTTTGGAATATCGCGGCACGGCCGTGGGCCTACGGTAACCCGTATAAATGGCCGATTCTCTATCATGCAAATAAAATGAAACTTGCGGATCCGAATAACCCGGACATCATTGAGCCCGGCTTAATCCTTGATATTCCTTCAATTGCCGGAGAAAAACGCGAAGGAATGTGGGATTCCGGACGCACCTATTCCCCGCTAAAAAAATAGCTTCTTTCACCTGTTTCTTTATGCTAAGGGCTGTCCATGAAGTTTTTCCGGACAGCCTTTTGCATTAAAAACACCCTCCTCTAAGGCTGGGTGATACGGCTTAAAGTCAAAAAAAATTCGAATAATCACTATAAAAGGGGGATGGATTATGAAACAGCCAACACTGGTAATCCTTGCGGCGGGAATGGGCAGCCGATACGGCGGACTGAAACAGATTGACCGTGTGGGGAAAGGCGGCGAGGCCTTACTTGACTATTCGGTTTTTGATGCCCTGCGCTCAGGTTTTGATAAGATCGTCTTTATTATTCGCCGCGATATTGAAAAAGATTTTAGGGATATTGTTCTTGCCAGGATGGGTGCCTCTGTACGATATGAGCTTGCCTTTCAGGAGCCGGAGAGCCTCCTGCCAAAAGATATTCTTGAAAACGCCCGAAAAATGGGAAGAACGAAGCCCTGGGGAACAGCTCATGCATTGCTCTGTGCGGAAAGCTGTATTGACTCTCCGTTTGCGCTTATCAATGCTGATGATTTTTACGGGCGGGAAGCCTTTGCCATTATGGGGAAGTACCTCTCGAACCCCGCTTTATGCGAAGGTGCCATTGTCCCTTATAAGCTGGAAAAAACCTTAAGCGCCACGGGAACAGTTGCCCGCGGGGTCTGCATATTCAAGGATGAGTACCTTGAATCGGTGCATGAACTAAAGTCGATTAGACGGCAGGAACAAGGTATTTTTAATACTGAACCGGACGGTTCCCGGCAAGAACTTGCCGCAGATACGCCGGTATCCATGAATTTTTGGGGCTTCCCTCCGATGATTTTCCCCGAACTCAAGTGTTATTTCAAGCGATTTCTTGAAAATTCGGGAAAGGATATCAAAAGCGAATGTTATATCCCTCTGTTTGCCGATGAACTTATCAAAAAGGATCTCTTAAAGATAAAAGCGCTCCACGCCAATGCCGAATGGTTTGGCGTTACGTATCAGGATGATAAGCAGGCTGTGGAAAAACGTATAGAAGCGTTAACCGCAGAAGGCGTGTATCCTGATCCGCTTTGGAAATAGAATACTGTGCCATCCTGTTTTTCTTTATCTTTCATGTTCAATACATTCCTTGAACTTGAATTTCCGCTCGAGTACTTGCAATTCTTGGGGAAACGTGGTACTTTCTAAAAAATGAAACTGTCCAAAAATAACTGACGGGATAAAAATACACTATTTGCAACTTACACGATCACTAAAAAACGACAAGGAGTACATTAAAAATGAGCATCGATGTTAACAAGATGCGGAATATCGGGATTAGCGCGCACATTGACTCGGGGAAGACAACTTTAAGCGAGCGCATCCTGTTTTATTGCGATAAGATTCATGCTATCCACGAGGTCCGCGGTAAGGACGGGGTGGGCGCGACCATGGACCATATGGAACTTGAAAAAGAGCGCGGTATCACAATTCAGAGCGCCGCGACTCAGGTGACATGGAATAATCATACGATAAATTTGATTGATACACCCGGCCACGTTGATTTTACCATTGAAGTTGAGCGCAGCTTGCGTGTCCTTGACGGAGCTATTTTAGTGTTGTGCTCGGTTGCAGGTGTTCAGTCTCAGTCTATCACTGTTGACCGGCAGTTAAAGCGCTACCATGTTCCGCGTATCGCGTTTATTAATAAATGCGACCGGACCGGTGCGAATCCGTTTAAAGTAAAAACTCAGCTCCGTGAAAAACTGGGGCTTAACGCAGTACTTTTGCAGCTTCCTATCGGACTTGAAGACAAAATTGAAGGCGTTGTTGATTTAATAAAAATGCGGGCGGTTTATTTTGACGGTGATTCTGGCGAAACAATCCGTTATGCGGAAATTCCATCCCATTTACAGGCTGACGCGAACAAGTACCGTGAAGAACTTATTGACGCGATTTCTCTTTTTAGTGATGAGCTTGCCGAAAAATATCTCGGCGGCGAAGATATCCCCGAAGAGATGATCCATGAAGCGATCCGCAAGGGAACCCTTGATGAAAAATTTGTTCCGGTTATGATGGGCTCCGCTTATAAAAACAAAGGTATCCAGTGCCTGCTTGACGCTGTGACCAAGTATCTGCCCGACCCAACCGAGGTAAAAAACTACGCGCTTGACCTTGATAAAAACGAAGAACGCATTGAGCTTTTTTGTGATGAAAAACATCCGACCATTGCACTTGGTTTTAAACTTGAAGACGGACAGTACGGACAACTTACCTATGTCCGCATCTATCAGGGTGCCTTAAAAAAGGGCGATGAGCTTATGAATACCCGGGCCCGCAGACGCTTTAAAGTCGGACGTCTTGTCCGTATGCACTCGGACAGAATGGAAGATATCAGCGAAGGATCCCCGGGCGATATTGTTGCTCTTTTTGGCGTTGATTGCGCCTCGGGAGATACTTTCTGCGGCAGCGGTCTAAACTACGCGATGAGCTCAATGTTTGTGCCCGATCCGGTTATTAGCCTTGCGATTACGCCTAAAGATAAAAAATCTGCCGACCAGATGGGTAAAGCGCTTGGGCGGTTTACAAAAGAAGATCCGACATTTCAGACCTTTGTTGATCCGGAGTCGAATCAAACGATTATCAAAGGGATGGGCGAGCTTCACCTTGAAGTCTATATTGAGCGCATGAAGCGTGAGTATAAATGCGAAGTCGATACCGGTATGCCGCAAGTTGCCTACCGCGAAACAATTACGCAGCGTGCTGACTATAACTACACCCATAAGAAACAAACCGGTGGTTCCGGTCAATACGGGCGGGTTGCCGGTTACATGGAACCATTCTTTGATGCAGATTATGAATTTGTCGATATGATCAAAGGCGGTTCCATCCCCAATGAATTTATCTCAAGCTGTGACAAAGGTTTTCGCGCTGCCATACAGAAGGGTACGCTTATCGGCTTTCCGATTGTCAATATCCGTTGTCTTATTAACGATGGTCAGTCGCATCCGGTGGATTCATCGGATATTGCTTTCCAGCAAGCCGCCATCGGCGCATTCCGCGAAGGCTATAACAAAGCCAAGCCCTGTATCCTTGAGCCAATAATGAAAGTATCCGTGGAGGGACCAACAGAATTTCAGGGGAATATTTTTGCAAGTCTTAATCAAAGGCGTGGCATTATTAATGCCTCTACCGAAGACGGAACATTTAGCCGTGTTGAAGCTGAAGTCCCGTTAAGTGAAATGTTTGGTTATTCAACGGCACTTCGCGGCATGACCCAAGGTAAAGCCGAATTTACTATGGAATTTATGAAATACGGCAAAGTCCCGCAGAGTATCTCCGAAGCTTTGATCAAAGAATACGAGGAAAAAAGAAGAAAAGAGCAGAGATAATAGTCTCTTTGATTCTTGGCAGAGTCCTGTCATAAAAAAAACCGCGCTTTCCCCTCCGGGAAGCGCGGTTTTTTTGTATACAAGCAATTAGTATCCGGGGCCGCTTTATGCAGCCCACGGAAAGATCAGCCGATCAGCCAGCGCAGCGGAACGGTAATAAGCTCCGGGACAAATATCAGGAGGAATACCAGCACTATCTGACAGATATAGTAGGGAATAACAGGCCCCAGTATTTCTTCCATTTTGACTTTTCCCGTGGCACAGGCAACATTAAGTACCGGCCCTACAGGCGGAGAAGTAAGACCGAGTACATTTGCCAGAGTAAATACGATACCGAAGTACACCAGATCGATATGCGCGGCTTTTAAAAGCGGCAGCATGATTGGCGTCATAATCAGAATGGTCGGCACAACATCAACGCAGGTTCCCATCAAAATAATGATTACTTGCAGAACAAAAACAAGGAGCGTGGGACGCTCTACCAGAGGCTCAAGTGACGAGGTTATCAGCTGGGGTATACGCGATATAGTTAGTATATATGCGGCAACCTGAGCTGAAGCGGCAAGGAACATAACAACGCTTGACATTTTTGCTGCCGCGATGAGTGCCTTAAAAAGAACTTTCGGCTTTAACTCACGGTAGACAAAGATTCCGATAACAAGGGCGTACACAACCGCAACTACTCCGGCCTCGGTCGCGGTAAATATACCGCCGCGCAGGCCGACAAGAATGATAACCGGCAACAGCAAAGCCCACAGGCCGCTGAAAAATATCCGTGCCGTTTCCCTGAGTGTCGGCTTGGGCGCATCACTTTTTACTGCATCTTTGCGCGATACAATAAACCATACAACACACATAATAATCGTAAGATAGATTGCCGGAGCTATTCCGCCCATAAATAATGATTTAATCGAAACACCAGCGGCAACACCGTAAACAATCATCGGGATGGAAGGCGGCATAATCGGTGCTACAAGGTTGGCACTAGCCACAAGACCTGCGGCCTTCGCGCGGTTATAGCCTGAATTTGCCATCATGGGGATAAGTATCGCACCCAACGCCGCCGTGCTTGCCACTGCGGAACCAACCAGACTGGCGAACATAAGACAGGCAAGAATTGTTACATAACCCAAACCGCCGCGCACGCGACCAACAAAAATATTGCAAAAATCTATAATGCGTTTGGTAAGCCCACCCTTATTCATAAGTTCACCGGCAAGTATAAAGAAAGGCAAGGCCATCATCGTGACGCTGTCCGTACCCCGCATAAGCTGGGCTGCGATGATCTGGGGATTTGTTGCACTCCCCCCCATAAATAACGCCGTCGCTACTGCCGACAGGATCAGTGCAAACGCGATAGGAAGCCCGACCATTATCCCGACAATAAGCGAGACCAGAAAAACTGTCGTATAAACAGCTATCATTTCCATGTATTTTCCTCCTTATTGAACGTCTACAACCTGATCCCCGTCCGAATCATCATGGCTTTTAATAAGCTCCGGAACAGGAATTTTCAGGATAATCAGCCGGAATAAATTTGCCAGCGCGATAATGGCTATCGCGATGCCGGTGATAAGGCCAGATGCGTATACAAGAAATGTCGGAAACTGAGTAGCCACCCATTTGTCGCCCAGATTCTGTACAACAAGCCCCCAGCTGCCCCATGCCAAAATTCCCATGAGCCATATAATGCAGAGCTGCACGAGAGCATAGATGATCCTCTGGCATAGAAGCGGTACACGGGCAAGCACACTGTCAATAAGTAGATGCCGGTTGTCGTGCATTGCGCCTATAGAACCCAGATACACCAGGTATATAAAACACAGACGGGCGATCTCCTCCGACCATGCAAAACCCTTGCTGAATAAATACCGAAAAACGACATTCATAAAAACAAGGAGTATCATTAACCCCAGAAAAAACGCAATCAGGATTTCTATCCCCTTAAACAGGGCACCTAAGAATTTCTTCACTGAGACCTCCTTAACAAAAGATTTTTAACTATTGCCTTTGTACAGGCAATAAGCCTTATGTGCACGCTTGGGGCTCTTTTCGAAAAATTAGCTGTTTTCCGGGGAATTCCCTCAAGCTTTACGCAAAAAAGGAGCGGCTCTGAAAACAAACATTTCCAGAGCCGCCTATCCTTCTTTCGGGACAAAACGAATCCCGCAGAAACAAGTCCCGCAGGATTCATACACGAGGACTGTTGTTATTTAACAGCCTCTATCCTTTCGACAAGCGACCTGGCCCAGGGATTCTGTGCGTACAAGGTATCAAGAAGCGGTTTGATTGCTGTAATGATCCGTTGTTGATCGGCAGGAGTAGTCGGCGTTACCGTGACACCTTTTGTGCGCAGGAATTCGCGGTCACGATCAAGGCTCTTCACGTAGTCGTTCCAAGCTTGTTCCGCAGTAGCCTTTGCTGCATCCTGCACAACTTTCTTGTGCTCGGGAGAAAGGCCGTCAATAAATTTGTCGCTGGCGAGAATTTCCAGTGTGGCAACAATGTGGTTTGTTTCATAGAGATATTTCTGCACCTCATAGAAAGCCTCACTGATAACCGTTACCATGCCGTTATCCTGACCATCAACAACACCGGTTTCCAGTGCGGAGAAAAGTTCTCCGAGGGGAATTACCTGTGCACTTGCGCCGAGGTTCGTGGCAATGCCGACATGGATCGGATTGCTGGGCATACGGAATTTCTGACCTTTGAAATCGTCAACCGAGGTCAGTTTTTTGTTGCTGGTAAAGGTACGGGCGCTGTTCGGCCCCCACCCCAAAGCATAGACCGTGGGGAACTTCTCGTGAAATCCCGCATTCATTTCATCAGCGATGGGGCCGGTCCAGACCTTTTTCGCATGTTCTATGTCGCGATAGAGGAATGGCCAGTCGGAAATCAACATGGTGGGATATTCCTGATTCATCGGTGTACCCACAATGGCGACCTCAATGGTGCCGTTGCGTACGCCGTTCCACAGGTCGCCTTCATTACCAAGGGTGCCGGAATGGTAGACATCTACCGTGATCGCTCCGTTGGTACCTTTTTCAATCTGAGGTTTGAACACATTGTCCAAAGCCGCTGCCATCGGATGCGTGGCCGCCCAGTTGTCGCCAACTTTAATCGTAAGCTTGGGGCTAACAGCACCGTCCGTCTGCTTCTTTTGACAACTCACGAACAGGCTGCTTGCGGCTACAAAAGCCACCAACGCCACAGTCATAAATGTTTTTGCAAACTTCATTCTTTTCTCCTGTGATATAAAAATATTTTTTACATTATAACATGACATATTTTTTTTGTCAAACACGTTCGATGAAGCTGTTCGATGAAGCACGTTCGATGAAGCCGGAAAATTTCCGAATCCGGCGTCATACAGAATTTTAAGGGGCCTTTTCACGTCTTCTCCCCTATGTATTGATCAGCCGGAAATTACCGGTGATCTTCACAATACCGCAAATATGCTATAAACTTTCTGTAATATGGCAAAAACCAGCAGACATTGGGCGGATGAGATTGCGGAAAAGATTATCCGCGAAAAAGGCGAAAAAGAACTCTATACCTGCGCATCAGGCATTACCCCTTCGGGTACCGTGCATATCGGTAATTTTCGGGAGATTATTTCCGTTGATCTTGTTGTGCGGGCGCTCCGGAGCCGCGGTAAAAAAGTTCGTTTTATCTATTCATGGGACGATTACGATGTATTCCGTAAAGTGCCGGAAAATATGCCGAACAAAGAAGAGCTTAACCGCTATCTGCGTTTTCCTATTACAATGGTACCTGACCCTTGGGACAGGGATTCAAGCTACGCGCGGCATCACGAGGTGGATGTTGAATCATCCTTGCCCGATCTGGGAATTGAGCCTGAATTCCTCTATCAGACGGAGCGCTATCGATCCTCGCGTTATGCCGAAGGAATTAAAACTGCGCTGGAAAAGAGAGAACTTCTCAAGTCGATTCTTGATAAATTCCGCGATGATGAACACAAAATTCAAGGTGAATGGTGGCCTGTCAGTATTTTTTGTGAGAAGTGCAATCGGGATCAGACTGAGATAGAAGGCTGGGACGGTGAATGGAGCATAAGCTACCACTGCACGGCTTGCGGGCATAAAGAAACGCTTGACCTGCGACATGCGAAAGGCGTCAAGCTGTTCTGGAGAGTTGACTGGCCCATGCGCTGGGCGTATGAAAAAGTTGATTTTGAACCTGCCGGTAAAGACCATCACAGTCAAGGCGGTTCTTTTGATACATCACGCCTTGTCAGCAAAGAGGTCTACAATACCGATGCACCGGTAAGCTTCCGCTATGACTTTATCGGTATTAAAGGGAAGGGCGGCAAAATGTCCTCCTCTAAGGGAGAGCTTGTCGACTTACAGACTCTGCGCCGCGTCTATACGCCGGAGCTGGTCCGCTATCTTTTTGCCGGAACAAGACCGAATACCGAGTTTACGATTTCTTTTGACCTTGATGTTATCAAGATTTATGAAGATTACGATAAAACCGAGCGTATCGCATTTCAGCTTGAGAGTCCGAAAAATGAGGAGTCATACCTAAAAGAGCGGCGAATTTATGAGCTTTCCCAGATTGCCGGGATGCCCGAACATATACCCTATCAAGTGCCGTTCCGCCATCTCTGTAATTTAATTCAAATTGCAGATGGTGATATAGACAAGACTATTGCCGGTTTGCCTGATGTAAAAAACGAACAGATTGGACGGCTTAAAGAGCGCTGTCTGTGTGCAAAGAATTGGCTTTCGGAAGACGCTCCCGAGGATTTTCGGTTTAAACTGCGAACAGGAGGCGAGAGCGCCGTGTTAAGCGAGCTTGAATGTGGGGCGGTAAAAAATCTTCGTGACACGGTTATCGCTCATCTTGAAGATTACACAGACGACAAGCTCTGCGCCGAGGCTATTTACCAGGCGGCTGAACAAAGCGGTGTTGAGGGAAAAGTGCTATTTCGGGCCGCTTATCAGGCGCTTATCGGCAAGGATCAGGGGCCGCGTCTTGCCGCCTTCCTGCGGGTGGTAGGCAAAAACAGATTACTCTCAATTCTTTCGGCCTATTGAATGATACGGGCTGCGGATCAGAACTCCGCCCCAAAAAGAAGGGTAGTCGGGTTTTGGGTAGGGGCGTTCTGATAAAATCTAAACCCTCTACCCCGAAGCAAAGGTTTAGAAAAGTTCGGGATGGTAGGGGCTTTCTACTAAAACCTATACCCCATACCCAATACCCAATGACCCTATTTTCTCAGGCTAGCTGATTTGAATTGTTCGAACAAGACGATTGCCGCCTGAGTAAAAAACCTCGACAACAAGAGAACCGCTTAGTCCTGCGGGCAGTTCTATTTCAAGTGAAAGCTTATTGGGCGGGAACGAACCTAAAATAAATTCAAACCCTTCCTGAGTTATGGTATAGGGAACAGGTGAAGCATAAATAAACAGCGGCCGCGAGAGAACTCCGGGGTCGGAAGTCAAGTCCTCCCCGTGAGGGTTTCCGGAGGGGATATCATTCACGCTACCCTCTTCGGGACGAA
>JAITXS010000167.1 GCA_031284645.1 Spirochaetaceae bacterium
ACATCCTTTGCAAAAGAGGCCGCCTGGGTTGTCATTTGAATAGCCGGCGCCAGGGTGTTTTGTATGTCCGCATTCAGGTAACGCATCGTGATATCCGCATTGGAACGGAGATTTTTCTCGGTAATTTTAGCCAGGTTGATCATAAAAATAACGGCGAAAATCGTGGAAATCATCAATACCGAGCCAAGACACAATACCAGAATCTGAAAGGAAAGCGAAACATACCTTTTTTTCATACCCTATTCCTTTTTCAACTTGTCTGTATATTGAAAACCCTTCAATTATCCCCAAACCAAATGAGATTGTCAAGTGAGGCAGTTCCGCTGCAAAAAGGCTGAGTTCCCAGGCCGTCTGGCCTATGGTATAATTATAGTATGGTTTATAGAAGGAGCGTATTATGGCTATCAAGGTTGCTTCCCGGACAACGCCAGATATTGAGGGAATCATAAAAGAAATCGATCAGAGCATGATTAAGGTTATAATTTATTTTTTTTCGGTTGAATTTGAGCGCTGCGAACCGCAGCGGGCGTTAAAAAAGGCTTTCCCGGCGGCGGTCTGCATCGGTTCTTCCATGATCGGCGGCTGGGCAACAAAAGGGGCAATGGAAAAAGGAATATGCGCCATGTCCCTTTCCTCTGACGAGGTGGCAGAAGTATTCACTTCGTTCAAGGAAGGGGTAAAAGCAGATCCCGCTCTTGTTGCAAGAGGATCTATTAACGAATTAAAACGAAAGATTGGCAGGGGGAATGTAAACCCGGATGAATATTTAGGACTAATTTTTTTTGACGGCCTTTGCCTTGGGGAAGTCATCATGAAGGAATTCAGCCTGGAAAAGGCTTTGAACATGGCCTTCGTCGGCGGGGCCGCCGCGGATGAACTTGCCTTCACCAGAACACTGGTGGGCGTAGACGACCGGCTTTCCGCAGACGGCCTTGCGGTAATGATACTGAAAATGAAGATTCCCTTTTTCTTCAACCACTATGTGCATTATTTACCAACTAATACGTTCTTTACCGTAACAAAAACGGAAAGTCAAAAACGGATAGTATGGGAAATAAACGGCGAAAGCGCGGCATCCTATTATGCAAAACTGATCGGCGTATCCGATCCGGGCAAACTGAACTTAAATCATTTTGGCAAAAATCCCATTGGCGTATGTATCGGGGAAAGTGTGTATGTCCGCAGTCCCAATGCGGTTATTGACGGAAAGGGGCTGCAATTTTACTGTTATATAGAAGCGGGCGCCCGTGTTTGCCTTTTACGGCAGGGAGACAGTATCAGTAATGCGCAGAAAGCCCTGTCGGAATCGAAGGAGTTTCTTTTGGATGTCCAGGGGGCGCTTCTTTTTAACTGCGTCCTGCGGTATATGGAGTTTAAGGAACAGCACAAGGTTGACGTATTTAATACGGTGTTCAATAAGCTCAATTTTATCGGCCTTAACACCTATGGGGAGGAACTTTTTACTCACCACAATCAAACCCTAACGGCGGTATTTTTTGGTAAACCCGAAGAGCTATCACCCCCAGCCGAGGCTAAAAGCCGTTCCCCACATGATGCAGTTATGCGCTGCAAAACAAAAAGGCTGTTCCATTATACCGATAGTAAATTAAAATCCCTGCTTTTTGAAATAACTTCCCGAAGCGAACTGCTCCATGTTACGGTCTCTTACCTTAACCAGCGTTTTAGCCCCCTTTCGGATGCCATGAAAAGCAGCGCGTCTTCGTTTAAAAACAGTACGGGTGATTTTTTTGAAAGTTTTACTAAAAGTCAGGAGGATATCAACAGGGTCGATAAGGGGTTTAAGATTATCGACGGGGAATTTAAAGAATCTTTTATCCTGGCGGATGAATTACGGGAAAGCGCGAAAAGAGCTTCGCACAGCCTTACTGCCATTAATGATGTTACGGAGATGACCAATATCCTTGCCCTTAATGCGGCGATTGAAGCTGCCCGGGCAGGAGCGTCCGGTAAAGGGTTTGCGGTGGTTGCTTCCGAAATTCGTAAACACGCGGCAACCACAAAAGAGTCGGTGGAAGCTATTTCGACGAATATGTCAATCATGGTCAAAAAAATCAACGAACTTTCAAAAAGAATGGATACCATGAAGGGCGAGGTTGAACAGGCAAAGCGTGAAATTCAGGAACTGGTTGACGTTAATGCGAAAGAAATGTCTCTTATCGGCTCGGTGAACAGCGATATTTCCGCTCTTGAAGCGACCTTCTATGATTATGACGCCATCAAAGAAACCATGAATACCATGATAGATCAGTCTACGCTTTCAAAGGAAGATATAGAAAAGATGCTTGTCGTTTTTCAGGATAATATTGAGAAAACCGGAAAGATATAAGGGGGCTCATGAAGCACCGGTTTCGATGCGTTTATCCTCCGGCGGTCTTGACAAAGCCGGAACCCGGATCCTATAATCGGTAACTATCCGTAAAGCTGGCTGCTTTACGGATAAGCGTTCGTTGCGGGGGCTTTTTTCAAAACCCCTGTAAAAGGATATGGAAAACCGCATGATTTTCCATAAACCAGATGGTTTTATGAACATTTTTGCTTATAAAGAGGCATTGATATGGATAAAAACAGTGAACTGATTAAAAAAGTGTCCCGGAATGGAACCGACGGGACAAAAAATACCCCCCCCCATCGTCTAAACCCACAAAAAAATATGATTCCGGCACACGGGACAGCGTTTATATTCCTGCAAAAAGATTTAATTAACGTCCTTTATCCCAAAAGCGCTGGGTTTTCAGACCTTCTGTCCCCATCTTTTGCGATTCCCAATACCTGTCAGTCGCATTCTGTTCTCTCTGCTTGCTCCCTTTGGGATTACTATTTTCCCGTAAAAGAACCCCTTGTTTAAGATCCTTAGGGGTTTTAACCAGGGGTTTTTATATTTTTTAAC
>JAITXS010000193.1 GCA_031284645.1 Spirochaetaceae bacterium
TTAACAGAGGTATTGACCGTTTTTACGATCTTCTTGAACAGGGGTACACCCCAAAAGCGGCTAAGGAAATGCTCAAAAATAAAAGTAGGGTTTGGGGTAAAGGGTAATAGGGTATAGATTTTATCAGAAAGCCTATACCATACCAAAACTCCTTGACCCATTGCTTCGGGGTAGAGAGTAGAGATTTTACGAGAAATTCCCTACCCTTCTGCCTTTTAAACTTTTTTCTGTTCAATTTTGTAAAATGCACTTTTTTGCAGATTTATTAAAGCAAAAAACACGCGCTTCGCAATAAGTATAGCATCATGGCTATAAACAAAAAATATATAATAGGGTTTTGGGTCAAGGGTCTAGCAATATCAAATATATTCTACCCGACCCGAAATCCGAAGCAGGGTAAGAGGGGATTGGGGATAGGGTAGCGGATGTCTGATATTTCAATACCCTCTACCCTAACCCCAATACCCTTCTTTGGGGATTTAGTTCTGATCAGAAATCCTCATACCCGTTTCTTCGGGTATGAGGGAAATTGATGGGTGAGAACCCTATACTCTGTCAGTCTTTAGTAAGAAGCTCCGGATAATTTGCACTTAAGGTACAAAGATTGCCGTGTTTTTTTAATCGCGGGAACGCCCAAAAAGACGCAATAAGGCCAGAAACATATTGATAAAGTCAAGATAAAGCTGCAAGGCACCAAAAATTGACGCTTTAGCATACATATCTCCATCTCCGGATATCTGCATGTTTTTTAACTTTTGCGTATCATAAGCAGTAAGACCGGTAAAAACAACAACGGCAATAAGGCTTACAACCCACGAAAAACCCGGCGATTTCAAAAACATATTAACAAGACTTGCGATAATAACACCCCAGAGCAACATACCGCAGATACTGCCTATTTTTGTCAGGTCTTTTTTCGTGATAAGGCCAAAGACACTCATCCCGCCGAACATTCCCGCAGATATAAAAAATGCGGTTGCAATCGAGGGAAGTGAATATACCAAAAAGATGGCCGAAAGCGTTACGCCGTTTAATGTTGCGTAAGCAAAAAAAGCCAGCATTGCTGCGGTTTTGCTCATTTTATTGATTCGCAGCGCCAAAAAGAACACAACGGCAAATTCAGCGATAATAAGAGCAATGTACCCAAACTGACTTCCGAACACCGCCCGACCGACCGCCGTACCCAATGCGATTTGGATCGCCTCTTCCTGGCTTACGTTCGGATTAAATGCCGCAGGGCCAATCGTCAGGATCGCTGCAAGCCCGGTAACGACCAACGCACCTGTCATCCAGAGATAGACACTTGCCATAAAATTCTCTGTGGCGTTTGCCCCTGAAAAAGCCCGCCGTCCGTTATGGGAAACAACGGTTTTCCCTCTGTAAGAATAGTCTTTCATTATAAAATCTCCTCTCTTAATATATAAAACCTGTAAGGTTGCAGGAAGGTAACACTTAACACTTGATTTTATTCATGGTTGTATTCGATAAGTGTCGTTACAGGGACTCCTGTCAGCGTTTTTTCGTAGTTCAAAAAAGGTAAGCCCATAACGCCGAATATCTCGGGTACTTCGGCACCGACTTCTTCCAACAATTCTTTTGCCGCCAAAAGAGTGCCTCCTGTAGCGATTAAATCATCAACAAGAAGCACCCGCTGCCCCTTCTTTACGTCATCAACATGAAGCTCAACTGCGGCCTCACCGTATTCAAGTTCATAGGATCTGTGAATCGTTTTTCCGGGGAGTTTCCCTTTCTTGCGAAGAAGAATCAACGGAACGTGTGTTTCAACTGCGAACGGCGCGGCAAAAATAAACCCGCGTGCCTCAATCGCCGCGACTGCGTCTATTTTTTTATCCGCATAAATTTCACGCATCCTGTCCACACAGTATTGAAAAGCGCGGGGATTGGTTAGTATACTCGTCACATCATAAAAAAGTATGCCTTTTTTGGGAAAATCAGGTATTTTTCGGATATAATCATCAAGATTTAATTTTTCAGCCATAGCGTACTCCTCGGAATTGAGCTGGTAATATCTCTACTCCGCATTTTGCTAAAAAAACGGGTAAAGATATTATCCGGCGATTTAAGTTTTGCGCAGGCCTTATTCTATTTGACTCAAAAAGCGCCGCGCTGTTTAAACCGTTTTATCTCTTATTATACTATCATAATAATGAGAATTATTGACTGCGTCAATGATACCCAAGGCGATTGCATTTACTGTGAATATCAGAAGATGGTCCGCGGATTACGCAGATTTTCGCGGATCCGCAGCGCCCGGAATGAGCTAAAGTACGAAGCATTTCATTGGAGGACGCGGGCAACGCCCGCGCACATAGTCGCCGGCTGTTAATGCGTATCCGTGCTTGCGGGTATTACCCAAAAATAGCTGTTGTAATGAGAGAGAAGTCTTCCCCATACCATATTTTAATAACCCGTCAAACAGGTCATATTGTCAACAAGAAACTTACAGTGCATACAGATTAGCTGTTCATTTTCATCATCAGAATTTTCCGGTTTCTCTGCCGGTAAATATTTTTCAAGTATTTGAGTAACTTCATCTGAAAATGATACAGGCATAAAAGTTATTTTGTCCAGTTTTTTTATTCTTTGCTGCAATATATCTGTTTCTTCTTTATTCTTGATAAATTCCAGCGCTTTGTTTATTTGCGCGCCAACAACGAGGCTTTTTCCCGCAACATCTTTTTCGGTTCTTCCGCATAACGAACATCGCATAATATCTTCCCTGTTATACACTCTGATTAGTTAATTTATTAGTGTCTTCGTATCTGTGTTCCAATACACTAAGCATCTCTTTTATGTATAATGCTTCCATTATGTTCTTCATATCGTCGGTAATTTCATGGTTAAAAAAATAATTTTTATAGATTTTATCTTGTGCCGTATCGACAATAACTTCAGAAAAAAAACGTTCAAACTGATTATGGTTTAACAATACGGATAAATCTTTTTCCATTTTATCAATTCCACGATAGCCGACTTTAAGTTTATTATGCTCCAATTCAAGAAAAACATCCCTGCCGGCATCTATGCGTTTATATGCGTAACAGCCCTCTATGTTAAAATCGTCCTTGATATATTGAGACACGTATTGATAAAAAAACAGCGCGTCTTCCGCTGTTCTGGAACATACCGCAATCAGGTGGACGGTACCGCAGCCCGAACCCACCCGTTCCTCGGTAATAATGCCGTTGAAAATTTCCGCATTAGCGGGAATGAAAGCGATTATACCGTTTATCACTTTTACCCAATCCTCAAGAGCTATGTCGTTACCATATGCGCACACAATTATTTTTTTCGTGTTTTTGAATTGCCCGGACGCAAACAGCAAGGCAAGCGCCTCAGGCAGCTCCGAGAATGTGCGGGTAATGCGTTTAGAAACCAGTTTTCCGGGCGTTAGCAAAAAGTATTCTATATCCATCGGATCCCAATGGGTTGCATTGCGGCGGCTTATCAAATCCTTAAAAACCCGCCGACATCGGGAATCAATCACGTGGTGGAGTGTTGCAACGTCATATATTCCGGTCTCGTCTTTTATTTTTAAGGCCATTTTTTGATCGTGCCTTTGCACACTTTTCAACGCGGTCCCTTTTTTCCAAAAAGAGGTTTATATTTTACCCACAGCGTATCTTCAATGAGATTTAAAATGCCTCCCGTAATGTTTTCGCCAAACTGCAGGACAAAAATCTCTATAGATTTGGATTTATCCCACCATGCATCCAAATGCAGACCGTAAGTTGTAGACAGGTCGCCGATATGATGTTTCATCCGGTTTTTTATATTATCTTTACAGCTTCCCACATAAAGGCAGTACCCATGCGTCATCGGTGGATTTCCCCAGTGCGCCTCATTTATTTGGGGCATACAGTTTGAGTCAAACTGTTTTTTATTTTCGGCGTTCATGTCTTTCTGTATGGTTTTCGCCTTTTCTGCATCGTTGCACTTGACCGGCAGTTCTTGTGCAAAAAAAAGATACACCACATTTTTTCCCAAAGTATCGATTTCTTCCGGTTCGGGATAACGAAGCGTTTTAAACTCAAAAACGGATGGAGGATTCGTATCTATTTTGCGCGACAGATCTTCCAGTCCGTCTTTGACCCATGTTGTGATGTTGTCTTCAAGTTCAGTTTTAATGTTCCCCATAGTGTTCTCCTTGCGCTCTTATGATTTCAGCTTATCGCTGATTAGTCAATCTCGCTTCTATTTTTGCCTTTTCCCGCAACAATTCCGGCACACACCGCATCGCTCTTGAATGTTGACCTTCGTGAGATATTTTGTTTTTAGTTTACACGGTCGGTAACCAATGATTTTGTTGTCCGTCATGATTGCAAATATTATCAGATTCTAAAAGACAACAATGATTTACCGCGTCCAGATGTAAATGTTTTGTCACAACAAAAAGCGTAAGCGGAGCAGAACGCGACAACATAGATGTGCTTGCATCCGGCGAATCGGGAAATCCGCCATTATTTTTGCCAAAGACATGCAAGATGGAAAAGTTCTGAAAGTGGTTTTAAAACAACGATTAAAAACACTTTCATTAAAAGTTAAAACAGTGGGATATATGAGCGAGGTATTTACAGATACAAAATATAAAAAAATTTGGTAGCCGCCCGAAGGGATTTGAACCCTTTGCATCTCTGACTGAAGATACCGTCAGTTCCTGCTCCTATTCTGGCGCCCTTGGCGGCAACCAACGAGGAAAGTATGCGCTGTTTTCTATAAAAAATCAAGCATCAAGCGGGATAAAAATTATTCAAATAGTTTCTTTGAATTGTCTCCATTTGCACGTTTATGCTTGTAGCGAGGTTGAGAGATGAAAATTGTATGGAAGCGCGATGCGGGCAGGGCGTTATGCGCCGGGCGTGAATTTATTATTACGTCGATTGTGCGTAATGAATTAAACGGACGGCGCAAACTGCATAACCCTGATGATGTGGTGAACACGGTTAAGGAAAACGGAACGTGGGGAGCCGCATATATGCCCTGCCCGTTCCCGAAAGGAACATGGGAAATTACCGGCATGGAAAAAATAAAAAACCGGTATTCGCGCCGGTAAAAATAAAAACCGATGCCCATCAAATATAGTTAGTCAGATTAAATTGCTAAAAAAACAACAAACATTTTTATAAAATATTTCTTTAAAATATTTGGTTTTTATACTTAATATGTAAAAGTTATTCGGAAACTTTCAGTTTCCGAATAACTTTATTAAAAAGCCGCAAAATCGTTAAAATTTAAAGTTAGTTCCGGGGCATCATTACTGAAAGTCACATTTTGTTTTCTCTTGGGATTTACTTCACCCTTTTTATTAATAACCACAT
>JAITXS010000045.1 GCA_031284645.1 Spirochaetaceae bacterium
CTGGGAAGGAGATTATCCCGGGATGGGCGTAAGCTTGAACCGGACGCTGATACGGATTGGCACGGGAAGATCGTATCAGTTAGAGGATACTATGACAGGACCGGGTATGGTAGGGGGTATACGCTGGATAAGCGAAAATCCGGCTATAGCAAGCGTGGACCAAGATGGGAAGGTAACTGCTAACAACGCGGGGGAAACAAAAATAACCATAAAGAATGGAGATAAGAGTGCGTCCTGTAAGGTTGTGGTATATGACTCTGCCGTGCAGGATCTTGCGATAAAACTTAAGGTAACAACAGAAGGGACGGAAAGAGTAAACGCAACATTCAGGGCTTTACATGATTATTTAGAGTTTCTGCGTACAGAGGTCGGAGAAGATGCCATTAACGAGCTGAAAGCCGAGAACTTTATCCGTCTTGGGGATTATGTGGATTTGCCGTTCCTGTACGTGGACGGGTATCAGGGGGCCGAGGATACCGAGCCTCTTGGGGTGATAAATGAGACAGATAATATTGATTTCGGGGAAAAAGGGCGTTTGCTAAGGATAATCGTGGTCGGGCGGAACTCGTTTAACCCGGGGGCCGGTAACAGTTACTATAAGGGGGGCGTGGAGGATGCCATGCCGCATCTGGTGATGCAGTTTCAGAACATACCCGTATGGCGGGTGTTGCATCATGGTAGTGGGCCTATATCGTATGCGGACAGCGATATGAGGAAATATCTGGTGAAAGTATCTGATCCTGAAGTTTTGGAAGAGGGGAATTTTACGGAGGGTTTAATACTGGCCGGAGTGCCGATGGATACGGATATCATCTGGGCGCCAAATCGGGAGCTAAACAATACGCTACAAACTGCTGTTGATGAGATTAAGGACAAGCTCTGGCTAGCCACCGAGTGGGAAATGTTTGGAGTCGGCATAATGTTAAATCACACTTTGGAGAACCAGAAGAATCAGGCATTTTTGGAATACTATCTGGAAGAGGGAAACAAAGTGAAGTATGCAAAGCGGGAGACTTCTCCCTATTACAAGACTACGGATTATTGGGAAGTATCCCCTAATGCTGCCCTCGGGTCCTCATACTTCCCCTCGCTGTTAAACGGCACCTTTATCAGGGCGATCTCTATTAATCTGGACAACGGCGTTGCCCCCGCATTCTGTGTGCGCTAGGGTTTAAATAAGGGTAGTAGGGTTTAGGGTAGGGGCTTTCTGGTATTACCAAACCCTTTACCCTATTTAGACCCCGAAGCAAAGGTTTAGGGGCGTTAGGGATGGAGCAGACTTTCTGGTAAGAACTAAACCCCATACCCTATCCCCAATTACCCTACTTTGGACTTAGGCCGCGCCGCAGGCACCGCTTTCCGCTTTTTTACACGCAGCGCAGGGGGCAGGGGCAGGTTTTTTTTCGCTAGCTGCCGGTGCCTGAGTATTTTTACCTGAACGGGGAAGCCCCTTATCGGTACAGTAAAAACCTCCGCCCTTGTAAATGACACCTGCACCGCCGTTAATAAGGCGATGGATTTCGCCACCACATTCGGGGCACAGTTTAAGCGCTTCGTCTTTCATGCTTTGAAAGACCTCGAATCTATGGGAGCACTTGTTGCATTCATATTCGTATGTCGGCATTTTTTAATTCCTATCACTTGTCTTTAGTTATGTTATACGCTTACGGTAACGCAAAAGAAAAGAAAAATCCAGTGATCAACTCTTCACTCATGGGTGCTGTGCTCAGCAGGACAACATTCTCCTCTGTCTTTGGCGCGTTTGCGAAAAATATTTCCATGACAAGCCGCAGAAAGCCATCGTCTGTTTGCCGGTCGTTTGTCGTCGTTTTATTTTCCGCATTCCCACCGGCTATTCCGTTTTCTGTTTCTCCGTCTTCCTCTTGATCTGTTTCCCTGTCATCCTCTTCACCGCTAATCGGCTGGTATAAAAGACTTGCACGGGCAATAGAAATCATACCCGCGATTGCTTTGGCCACAGAAGGATTGTTTGCTTCTATACGAAAAGACATGACATAGAGATCCCCGTTTTTATGTACCGCAAAAAGAATCTCTTTGGCAAGAATATTCACCGGCAGGCCGATATTCCGTAAAAAATTATTCATACCTTTTGTCCGCGAGATCCAACCCGAAGCCGCCGATCCTTTTTGAAATTCCGCATAAGCTAACGGAATTTGAGTATTTGTTTCGTTTAAGAACGGAATGTCCGCGATAAAGATTGTGGTGGAATCTATAGAAAGACGTATATCGTTTTTTGTTGATTTCCAAAAAGCGGGATTTGAGTTTTCTTTTTTCCAATCAGGAGAAAGGTTTAATCCGAGTGCGCCTTTGACCGCCGGATAGCCCTTGCCTCGGAGCATCGCAATAAAATGTTTTTGAGCTTCGTTACTGCGCTCCCCAAGACGCGGCGTTGTTTCCGCTGTCTTCGCTTCTGTGTCAGACTCGTTTGTATTCTTGTAAAAGGCAGCGTTAATCCTGCTTGTTTTATCAATAATTTGTTTTTGGGTGTCGTCCAGGGGACCGCTTAAAAGACTAAAGAACGTAATAAAACGATTAAAAAAACTATCGGATTGACTGCGGGAAAGCGAAATATACAGGTCTGCGCCGGAGGGGAAAAGCTCAAAATCTTTTTCAGGCTCCTCAAGAGACAGAAGCTCCTCTTCCGGAAGGCTCGCGCATCCGCTTATCAGGATCGCGGACAGAGCAAAAAGTAAAACAAATAATAGTGGCGGTGATTTTTTTAATTTCATATATTTTCCCAACTCGAAAGATGCCTGCCCAGCGTGGACGCAAGAATATCAAGGCAGAGCGATTTCGCATAGTTCAGCGATATTTCATCCAGAGAATAGCGGACAAGGAGCGCCGGTTCCAGATTTTCAATAACCTTAAGCCAGTGAAGCGCCCCGGGGTTTTTTATACTGATACAAGACGCCTCGTCCTCGAACTCGGGGCGTGCGCCTAAAATATCCGTCCAGTTCCATAAAAAATGGATAAGAATACGCTCTGCGTGTTCAATTCCGGCATTTTCAAGGGCATCATACGAGAGACCGGCTAAACGGGCGGCATCCTGACAATTTGACCCGCCGCCGTCTCCGGCAAGTATTGTTTCCGCAATAGCACCGGCAATGACAGTACGCTCATAATTTTCACGTATACCCGGCCTCCACTTTATAACATCAAAATCGCTTACCTTGTAAGAATCACGCACCGGATCGTGGTAAAGGTAGAGTATGCCCGAATGAAACGGCGAGACATAGGAGCGAAGCCGACTTTTCGGCCCTCCGTACACAACAGCGCGGATAATCCCCATTTCGGCGTTTAAAAAAAACGCCTCGCGGTTTGATTCCCCCTGATTGCGGACACGCAAAACCAAAGCCTTATTTGTTATAAATCTATTCATAACAACACATCAGGGAAAAAGCCGGACGCAGCGCTGTTGAAGCAGTAAATCCGCTAAAACAAGAGCCGTCATCGCCTCCACCACACTGACCGCACGGGGACAGACACAAATATCATGCCTGCCTTTCACACAAAGCTCCCTCAGCACACCCGAACGATCAACCGTCCTTTGTTGTTTTGAAATTGAAGGAACCGGCTTAAAGGCCACCCGAAACTCAAGCGGCGCCCCGTTTGAAATACCACCCAAGACACCACCCGCTCTATTGGAAGCAAAGAGAAGCTGCGGAACATGGGGGGGGAGCACATTATCCGCCTTGGGGAAGAGGCCCCCTTCGCGGCTCCCCCTGTCTCCGAACCCCCGCGGGCCAAAGCCCGCGGGGTGTTCTCCGCCACCCCCACTTATTTTTTTGCTGTTTGTCAGATCACAGGGCAGCGGCGTATCGTTGCTTTCAGAGCCCAAAAGCCGCGCCGAGGCAAAACCCGAACCAAACTCAATTCCTTTTGCCGCGCCAAGAGAGAGCATGGCCCCGGCAATAAGCGCATCAATTTTTTCAAAAACAGGCTCCCCCAGACCGGCGGGAAGCCCAGTTACCGTGCAGGCCACAATACCGCCTGCGCTTTCCCCTGCCAGCCGCAATTCGGCGATTTTTTCCGTTATACACGCAGCAACAGCGGCAGAAGGCACATGCAGATTGTTTTTTTCAGCTTCATCCAGGTCAAAATCAGCCTGCCCCTGTCCGGGTGCCGTGATACCGGCGATTTCAGCAGTCCATGCGCGGATAAAAATATTGTTTTCGGCAAGCAGGCGTTTTGCGACTGCTCCTGCCGCCACTCGTCCGGCAGTTTCCCGGGCAGATGATCTCCCGCCGCCGTTATGATCGCGTCGGCCGTATTTTGCTTCGTATGTCCAGTCTGCGTGTCCGGGTCTGTAGATATCTTTTAATTCATCGTAATCTCTGCTGTTATGGGACTTATTCCTGATTAAAATCGCGATAGGCGTACCAAGGGTCTTTCCTTCAAATACACCGGAAAGTATCTCTGCATTATCGTCTTCTTTCCTTGTAGTCGAAGCTCCCCCTGAGCCCGGCCTGCGCCGTGCAAGCTCGCTCAAAATATCCGTAAGCTCAAGCTCAAGTCCGGCCGGACAGCCGTCCACAACGCAGCCTGTCGCAGGCCCGTGAGACTCTCCGAATGTTGTTACTTTAAAAATCTTGCCAAAGGTATTACCGGACACAGAAACTCCCTATTTCAGTATAGGGCTTTTAGCGCGAATAAGGCAAGACTTGCCGGAATTTTTATTTTGAAACATATCAAGAGACAATGCGTCCTTCGGATGTAGAACGGCGGTCTTTTTTATAACTTTTATTCAAATAATTCTAATTGTCCGTTTTTATTTTTCTCTTCAAACGTACTCATATATTTAAATAATTTATCGTTACCATACACTATATTATTTTCACGGCAGGTTTTAGTAAATATTTTCATAAGCCCTTCATTATTATCACTGGTGAGTATATAACTGTTTCCATATCTATGCTGATATTTTTGTTTTAATCCCGGAAAATGTCTATCGAGTTTTTCATAAAAATATTCCCTGCTTCCTTCCCGCAATGTTAACCCCATTTCAAAACATATAATACCATATACCTTTGCTTCTATACAATAATTTAATATCCCCCGAAGATTTTCTTCCGTATCATTGATAAAAGGCAATATGGGACCTAACCATACTATTGTCTGAATTCCATTATCCCGAAGTATTTTTAATGTTTCAAACCTTTCTTTTGTTGTTGATACATTTTGTTCAATTATTTTACATAAAGATTCGTCAAAAGTTGTAAGAGTTATTTCTACGATACATTTTGCGTTATTGTTAATTTTTATTAATAAATCTAAATCTTTTAATATTAACGTTGACTTTGTTTGAATAGCTAAACCAAAACCGTGTTTTTCGATAATTTGCAAGCAGTCTCTTGTAATATTTAAATTTTCACTTACAGGCATATACGGATCGCTCATTGCCCCGGTACCAATCATGCATTTCTTTCGTTTCGTTTGTATTTTTTGTTCCAATAGCCGGCGCGCATTTATTTTTATCTCAATATCTTCAAAATCATGATCCATGCTATAACATTTACTTCTTGCATCGCAATAAATACAGCCATGAATACATCCGCGGCTGATATTCATGCCATTCTTTGGTGATAAGATACCTTTAACTTCTTTAAAGTGCATAATTATTTATATAGTATGTTTGATTTAATTGCCAGATGTTTTCAGTCAATTTTACCACAACTTTGTCCCCTTTATAATTTCCTTTTTAAAAATGCCGCCGCTTGTCGGCGGTTTGTGGACTTACTCTTTTTGGATTGGGATGTCAAGAATGGTAAAATTGGGGGGGCGGGGCGATGTACAGATGTGAAAACGTATATATTTCTCGTCCAAAAGTCTTGCGGATGGCGGGCTTCCATGCGTATTTTGGCGGGTTTTTTCTAAAATAAGGTAATACGGCCCATTGACACGGCAAACGAATAGCGGGTACACTACAGACAGCATATAAATGCGTCAAATCAATTTTAATTCCAGGGGGGTAAATTATGGCTGAAGTATTATCTGTTATTCTTGGAGGAGGAAAGGGAACTCGATTATTCCCTTTAACAAAGACCCGCTCAAAACCGGCTGTTCCGTTTGGAGGCAAGTATAGGATCATTGATATTCCTATTTCAAACTGTATAAACGCCGATTTAAAACAGATTTATATACTTACCCAGTTTAATTCAGCGTCTTTGCATATACATCTTGCCCATGCCTATATTTTTGACCATTTTTCCCGCGGCTTTGTTGAGATTCTCGCGGCAGAGCAAACGCATGAACATACCAGCTGGTTTGAGGGAACTGCGGATGCAGTGCGGAAAAACCTTATGCATTTTAAAAGCCAAAACCCCGATTATTATATTATTCTTTCAGGAGATCAGCTTTACCGGATGGATTTACGTGATATGCTTTTGAAACACCAGGAATCAAAAGCGGAAATTTCCATTGCCTGCACACCCGTTACGCGGAATGAGGCAAGTGATTTCGGTATTTTAAAGGCAAATAAATCCAATAGTATTACGGAATTTCTTGAAAAACCCGGCCCAACAAGGGATATTTCTGATTTTAAAGCGCCGGAAACAATGAAAATGGCTAAAAAGAAAGGTGAACTCTATCTTGCCTCAATGGGCATCTATATTTTTAACGCGAAAGCACTGGAAAAATGCCTGGATAATGAATTCACGGACTTTGGTAAAGAGATCATTCCCGATGTGATTACTAAGTTAAAGGTGAACGCTTATCCTTTTGAAGGCTACTGGGAAGATATCGGAACTATTACTTCCTTCTACGAAGCCAATTTGAATCTTGCCAATATTAAACCTGAATTTGATGTGTATGATGAAGAACACCCGATTTATACACAGATGTATAATCTACCTCCCTCAAAAATGAATTTTAGCTCCATGAACGAGTCGCTTGCAGCCGAAGGTTGTATTGTAACCAATGCTTCCATTACGAGCTCTATTGTCGGCGTCAGGACGATCATTGAAAGCGGGGCAAGTTTAAACGGTGTTGTCTGTATGGGTGCCGACTATTATGAAAATGAGGTACAAAAACAGGCAAACAGAGGCGAGCGTATTCCCGATGTCGGCATAGGTAAAGGTGCTATCATCAAAGGCGCGATTATCGACAAGAACGCCCGTATCGGTGAAGGATGCCGTATTGGTATTGACAATATTGTGAGGACTAACGGGGAATACGATAATTATGCTATTGTTGATGGTATCATCGTTGTTCCGAAAAACGCCGTACTCTTCCCCGGTACTGTAATCTAAGACTCTATCATTTTTAATCAGAAATAGTTTTAAGGGGAACAGAATGAAAGTTCTGTTCCCCTTAATCATGGTCACAACAATGCTCCTGTTAAAAAACATCCTTCAAGGTATGGCCTGTCAAATATAAAACGCTTGAAATAAATACGTCCCTTGAATCAGACTCCATGAGTATGCTATTCTACAATAACTAAAATATTTCGGAGGTTACTAATGAAAATCCTGATGACTTCGAGTGAAGCAGTCCCCTTCGCAAAGACAGGCGGCTTAGCCGATGCGGTCTCGGCGCTTTCTATCGCACTTGCGAAACTCGGACACGAAGTAAAAATCGTGATCCCGCGTTACTATCATATTGACAGAGAACCGTTTACAAAACTTGAAGGCGCGATGGGCGTTCCTATGGGCAGCGGTATTGAAGAATGGTGTGCTGTCTATAAAACGGAAATGCCGGGATCTCCTGCAAAAAATCCTGTTGAGATTTTTTTTATTGACCACGAAATTTTTTTTGGCCGCGATGGTATATACGGAACACCGGTCGAGCCGGATTTTATTGACAATCCGCGCCGTTTTGCTTTTTTTTCACGATCGGTTTTTCAGCTTTGTTATAAAATCCACTGGTATCCCGAAGTTTTTCATAGCCACGATTGGCCGACATCTCTTGTTCCGGTCTATCTCAAATATGCGCTCCGTTACGGCCCCTTTGAAAAAAGTGTTTCGATATTAACGATTCACAACCTTGGATATCAAGGCATCTACCATAAAGATAATTTTAACTATACCGGTCTTGGCTGGAATGTATTCTACGAAGGCGGTTTTGAAGACTGGAATATGATGAATATGCTCAAAGCCGGAATTTATTCCGCCGACAAGCTTAACACAGTTTCACAGAGCTATTGTGAGGAAACAAAGACCCAAGCTCAAGGCTTTAGACTGGACGGCGCGCTTCTTTCCCGGAATATTGATTACCGCGGCATATTAAACGGCGTGGATACCACGATCTGGAACCCTCAAAAAGACAAGTATATCCCGAAAAATTATTCCGCCGCTGATTTAAGCGGAAAAGCTGAAGCCAAAAGGGAGCTTCAGAAAGCGTTTGATCTGCCGAATAATCCTGATATACCGCTTATCGGTATGATCACCCGTCTTGCCGGTCAAAAAGGTGTCGGAGAACTCTTCGGTCCGGCTTACGGATCCGCCTACTCAATCTGTCATGATATGAAACTTAATTTTGTTATTCTTGGAACCGGAGAGAGCTGGTGTGAAAATGAACTGCGTAAGCTTTCTTCGGATCTTTCTAATTTTAAAGCGATAATCGGTTATAGTGAAAAACTCAGCCACCTTATTGAAGCAGGAAGTGATTTCTTCCTTATGCCTTCACGGTATGAACCCTGCGGACTTAATCAAATGTATTCGCTGCTCTACGGAACCCCGCCGATAGTCCGGCGTACCGGCGGCCTTGCCGATACGGTGAAAAATTATAACGAAACGACCGGAGAAGGTACCGGCTTTATGTTTGACGATTTAACGCCGCAGGCTATTTATAACACCATAGGCTGGACAGTTTGGGCCTATTATAACCGCCCCAAGCAAATAAACGAGATGCGAAAACGGGGAATGAAAAGTGATTTCTCGTGGGATGCGTCGGCGAAAAAATATCTGGAGATGTATAAAGACGCGGGACTGCAGCTACGGTAAAAGGCATGGAAAAAAGGAATGAGTAAAACAGACTCTTTCTTGAAATTCTCCGCCATGACAGGACAAAGAGGCTGTCAAAAAATCAAGCGCGAAAATCTCCATGCCGGATTCCGTATTATTCCGGCTGGTATTTTCGCGTTTTTTTTAGCGCTTCCGGTTTCCTGTGCCTCAACGCCTTTTGCACTTGTTGATGAGGAAGTTTCTGCCGGAAGATACCAAAACGCAGAAGATATTTTAGAAGGAAAAAGAAGCTCTCTGTACGGCAGTGATCTCATTCTTTATTATCTTGACGGCGGTATGCTGAGCCATTACGCCGGTGATTACAAACAATCAATTACATTATTAGCTAACGGTGATCACGCTATTGAGGATGCGTTTACCAAAAGCGTTACGGAAAATGCCGCGTCTTTTTTACTGAACGATAATACAAAAACATATAGCGGCGAAGATTATGAAAACCTGTATTTGAATGTGTTTAACGCCTTGAATTATTATCATGAAAATAATTTGGAAGACGCGATGGTCGAAATTAGAAGAATGGAAAACAAGCTGCGGGACTTGCAGACAAAATACGATGTTGTTGAACAGGAATTACAGGGAGAAAGCAGCAGCGCAGCGGACTACACGGGTGTAAAAATCAATTTTTCAAACTCGGCCTTGGCTCGTTATCTTGGGATATTATTTTATCGGGCACGCAAACAATATGATGACGCACGGATCGATCTTAATTGGCTTAAAAGAGCTTTTCAACGCCAGAAAAATGTCTATCCCTTCCCCATTCCTTCCACGATAGATGAGGAACTGAAGATTCCCGAAGGAGAAGCCCGTCTTAATGTGTTGAGTTTCAGCGGTCTTTCCCCGGTAAAAGTCGAGAACGTTATCCGTATTCCTATTCCTCCGTCAAATTGGATAAAAATAGCCCTGCCTGAAATGCAAAAACAGCCCTCTGCGGTAACAAGAATCGAAATTGTGTTTGATAGCGGGGAAAAATATAACGCTGAATTATTGGAAGACCTGCAAAATGTGGCTATCGAAACTTTTAAAATCCATCTTGGCGTGATAACAGCAAAATCCATAATTCGGGGAGCGGCAAAAGGAATAAGCGCCGCCGGTTTAAATGCCGCAGGGGAAGCCGGCAGAAACCAAAAAGATGGGCAAGGCGGATGGCTCACTCTTGCCGGTCTTGCCGTACAGGTCATGGCGGAATTAAGCGAAAGCGCCGATACGCGGCTTTCGAGATATTTTCCCGCTCAAGCGCATGTATTGGGACTCAGCTTAAAACCGGGAAAGTATACATTTTCGGTAAATTATTATAATAATTACGGAGGCTTGGTTGATTCGTTTGAACAGAAAGATATTGTTTTATCCGCATCATCATTAAATTTAATTGAAACATATTGTTTAAAATGAAAATTATTGTATGATAAGTAGTCTTGGTCGGCAGTTTTGCAAGAAAATTGCCGGGTCTATACACTTTTTGCCGTAAAATTACGGCAATTTTTAAAAACGCCGTATTAATAGGAAACTTTATTGAAAAAATCCGCATTTGTTGCCATAGTGGGCCGCCCGTCAACGGGTAAATCAACGCTCTTAAATGCTCTCTGTAACGCGAAGGTCGCTATTGTAAGTCCTGTTCCGCAAACAACGCGGAACAGTATTCGGGGTATAGTGAACAGGGAACAGGGACAGCTTGTTTTTGTTGATACACCCGGTATCCATATTTCTGAAAAGAAAATAAACTGCCGCCTTAAAGCGGCGGCGCGGCGAACTATCGGGGAAAGCGATTTAATCCTCTATCTTCTTGACGCAAGCCGTTCCCCGGGTGATGAAGAATCCGCTGTGGTCGAAATTTTAAATACCCTTCCTCAAGATATGCTTACGGAAAAAACAATAGCCGTTATTAATAAAACAGACCTTGGGAAAGCGGACAGTGCGGCGATAAAAAATTTTTTATCTGAAAAAATCCCTCTGATATCGGACAAAAATATTTTTACTGTTTCGGCGCTTAAAAAAGAAGGACTCGAGGAAGTTTTACGCTGCCTGTATACTTTGGCACCTGAAGGACATCCTTATTACGATGAAGAATGTTATACTGATCAGGATGTCCGCTTCCGTATTTCCGAAATTATCCGTGAAAAAGCCATGAACTTTTTACGTGAAGAAATACCCCATTGTATCTATGTGGATATCAGGGATATTTATTTAGAAAAGAATAATGGAGGCAACGAAGTTTTAAACGCTTTTGTACTTATTCTTACAGAACGAGATTCCCAAAAAGGAATTATTATAGGTAAGGGGGGCGCAATGCTAAAAAAAATCAGAATTGCCGCCTTGCATGATTTAGAAACAATATTTGACTGGAAAATAAAATTAGATATTCGGGTAAAAACAGAACGGGATTGGAGGCATAACGATAAAATTCTCAAAAAATTTGTGTAAGCGGCATTACTTATGGATATAAAAAAAATCGCGGAAAATTATATTCCCCTTATTTCATTTATTGTGTTTCTCAGTATTCTCAGCTACCTCTTTTTTTTACGTCCCCCGATTATCCTTGTTAGTGATGTGTATGTTCACGAGATTTACGGAGAACACGAGGAACGGATGCGGAATTTTGCAAGCTCGTTTAGCGTTTTTCGTCAAATTAAAGTGATTCGTGTTCCGGAAGATGTGGACAGCTATAGCATGGCGGAAATAATTCAGAGGAATAACGCTTCGCCTTTTTGTGTTTTTTTCCCGTTCCGTTATCAAGAGATTGCAGAAATTTATCGCGATGAAATCACGCAAAATGGTAATAAGACGACAAAGATATTTGTTATGGCAAATAAAGAGAAGGTTCCGTCACATGCGGAGCGTATTATCTATACGGTATCCGATGCGGAACGGGATTACTATAGAGCAGGGTACTGCGCGGCGATCTTGTCGAGAGATGAGGGGGCCTTAAACAATGCACAGCGCAACAGTGAGCGGTACATTGCTTTTATCTATGATCGGGATATAAACGACAGGGGGAAATCGGCTTTTGAAGACGGACTTCTTGCCGGCGGATTTTCGGGAAAATCACGCTTTAGTTTTAACCAGGAGAGTCTTAGGCCAAATGATTTAGCCTGCGTGGTGGTAGACGGGCCTGCCGATCTCTTTTTTCAATCTCCTACAGATGTACCGGTTATACTCTTTACATGGCTTGAAAACGAGGATTATTTCCCGAACAATATAAAAATAAGGATTGACGATTCGCCTTATACGCTTATCTGTCGGACGCTTAAATTGCCGAAAAAAAGCCTGATAGACGGGGCGGTTTTAAAAATCCCTGCTGATTTTCATATCCTTAAAAAAACTCTTGATAATAAAAAACTAATCAATGAATTGTCGGCAAGAAGGGTAATTGGGTAAAGGGTTTAGGGTCTAAATAGGGTAAAGGGTTTGGTAATACCAGAAAGCCCCTACCCTAACTTAGGGTTTTGGGGAAAGGGTAGAGGGTCTGGGTTTTATCAGAAATACTCTACCCTATACCCCGAACCCTATAACCCTTGCTTCGGGAGGATGGGTGGAGTTCCGATCCCTCGAATACTCTGCACCCTTTCCCCCTTTTTTACGTGCAATTTTGTAAAATACACTTTTTTGCAGACCCATTAAAGCAAAAACCACGCGGTGCACTATAAATAAAGCATCATGGCTATAAACAAAAAATATATAATAGGGTTTTGGGTAAAGGGTAATAGGGTTTTGATTTTACCAGAAATCCTGTACCATACCCAACTTTTCTAAACCTTTGCTGCGGGATGAGGGGTAGAGTTCTGATTTCTCCAATACCCTATTAAGAAGGGTAATTGGGGCAAGGGTTATAGGGTCTAGCAATATCAGATATATTCCACGCAACCCGAAACCCGAAGCAGGGCGATAGGGGCAAGGGGGCAGATCAGCAGTTATCTTTTATTACTATACCCTCTACCCCGAACCCTACTACCCTTATTTAGGGTAATTGGGTTATAGGGTAAAGGGTTTTGGTTTTATCAGGAAGTTACTACCCGCATCCTAACTCCCCTAACCCTTTGCTTCGGGTATTAGGTAAAGATGTCTGATCATTTCAATACCCCAAACCCTAGACCCTACTACCCTTCTTTAGGGTTTGGGGAGCACGGAACGCCTTGAAAAAGCGCTTGGAAAAGCCGTAAACTGGTGTATAGACCATGATATTTTAAAAGATTTTCTGGAAGAAAACTCTACGGAGGTTAACAATATGCTATTTACCGAATGGAATTGGGACGATGCTCTGGAAGTTGCCCGCGAGGAGGGCATTGAGCAAGGTCGTGGAGAAGGTTTGGAAGAAGGCCGTGGAGAGGGCAGAGAAGAAGGTATTGAAGTGGGTATTGACAGAGGCAGAGAAGAAGGCATTGATAGCTTGTGTGAACTGCTTGAACAGGGATACACTCCCAAAGAAGCTAGGGAAATGCTGAAAAATAAAAGTAGGGTTTTGGGTAAAGGGTAGAGGGTTTAGACTTTATCAGTAAGCCTGCACCATTCCCAACTCTTCTAAACCTTTACTTTCGGGTATGGGGTCTAAATAGGGTCATGGGTATAGGGTTTAGATTTTACCAGAAAGTTACTACCCGCATCCTAACTCCCCTAACCCTTTGCTTCGGGTATTAGGTAAAGATGTCTGATCACTCCAAAACCCAATACCCAGAACCCTATGACCCTTCACTGTGGGGGTAGCGGAGAAGACCGGAGGCAAGCGTGAGCGAAGCCGAGGACTTCGGAGCGAGGGGGAGCCGCGAAAAAAATTCCCCATTGATCCGTTTCCACTTTCACGGTGGTCTGTGCACTCCCCCTCAAATTTCCGTTAAAATTTCCGTATGGTCATCAAAGATAGCAATCGTATGCTCCCAGTGCGCGGAAATTTTTCTGTCTGCGGTAACGACTGTCCACTCATCGTCAAGTATTTCAACATCACCGGAACCCAGATTGATCATGGGCTCAATGGCAAGCACCATACCGCCGCGCATACGGGGATTGGGCCCCTCCCGCGGACAGTTTGATACCGAAGGATCTTCGTGTACATAAAAGCCGACGCCGTGCCCGCAGAATTGACTTACCACGCCGTAATGAAAAGCTTTTGCGTGCGATTCAACGGCGCTGCCTATCTTGTGCAGTCTATCTCCGGCTTTTGCCGCGGCAATCCCTTTATACAAACATTCGCGGGTTACTTTGTTTAATTGGGATGCTTCCTCGCTGACCCGGCCTATTTCGTATGTTTCGGATTTATCACTGAAAAAGCCGTCAAGGACGATGCCGCTGTCAATGCCGACAAGGTCTCCGTCTCGGAGTTTTCTTTTTGACGGTATGCCGTGAATAACCTCTTCGTTTATTGAAATACAAAGTGCGCCGGGGAAAGGGTTATGCTTCGGGCCATAGCCTAAAAACGCAGGTGCCCCGCCCGCTTTCTTTATCCAATCACAGGCCCACCTGTCAAGCTCAATCGTCTCAAGGCCGCTTTGCAGGAGAGGCCCCATCTCCTTGTACAGTGCCGCCAGAAGTTTGCATGACTTTCTTATGCCGTCAATTTGTCTTGTATTCTTGTAATATATCATGTTATGTATACTCCGCAATTTTATAGACTGTTGTATCCGCGCTGATAAGCGGACTTTGATATGAAAAAAATATCTCCCCCGATACCGGTGAATATATCTTGTTTACCACACTACCGTCATACGGGTCAAGGATCTTCGCGATAAGATCCCCCTTTCGCACAAAATCGCTTGCCTTGTTGATCTTGTAAAGAAAACCGGCAGCCCCGCTTGTGATCGTCGTTAATTCTTTTTCTTGAATCAGACAGCTGTCATAGCCGTTGTGCAGTTTATAATGAATAAAATTATTCTTGCTTAGAAAGCGCAGAATGGAATTCCATGTGAGTTTTGCCGATTCTTTGTTGACCGAAGCAGTTTCTCCGGAATAGATTGAAAAAGCTTTTGTACCGAAAATCTGCCAATTATAATGTAACAGGGTCGTATCAAACGAGGAAGGCGTGCGCAAGAGTATATACGGCAGAGCAAAAGTCCGTGCGCTCTCCACATCCTCGTAGCCGGTAGTCAGTATCCGCACATGCGGAATAAAGTCCCCGTGTAAATAAAACGAGGCAAGCTGTATCCCGTATTTATAATCGCGTACAAGATTAAAAAGCGCCGCCGCGATACGCTGGGTTGTTTCTCCCTTATCGTATCCGGGGAACATCCGGTTAATATCAGTATTGTCCATAGCCCAAAATCGTTTACCGATATTAATCGAGTAGTGATTGACGCAGGGAATCACCAGAATTTCATGACCGCTCTCTATAAGGCCCGCCTCTTCAATTTGAATTAAATTTTTTACGATTTGAGAGCAGATAAATTGTTGTTGAAATTCATCGCCTCGTATCGCGCCGACAATCGCGACAGAAGGCTCTCCGCTTCCAAAACGGAAGCCCTGAATTTTAAAACTGCTTCTATACGGCGATAAGAGCTCAAAGAGCGTTTCTTTTTTCACAGCCTTTCGTCCTTTTTGTAGATACGCGCGATAAGAGAGCCTTCGTACACAATAGGGTAGGTTCTCATCGTAAATAAAAATCCGTCCACCGGAGAAAAGACCCGCTGTAAGACCTTTCCCTCAAAAGGTGAGACAATCTCGCACAGCTCTTGTCCGTTTTTGATAAACGATGAAGGTTTTGCCGACGGAATAATAACTCCGGAGTAGTCCGCATTAATAAAAATCACCTCGCCGCCGGTAGAAATGATCGGCTCTTCTATTATTTCAGCACCCTCAGGTGCCTCCCACATATCGATAGAACGCATTAAATTAAATATACCTTTTACAAGCCGTTGTCCGTACTCCCGGGTAATGCGCATTCCGATCCCCATTTCAACAACCAGTGTTTTTGTGCCGATTGAATTTAACGAATAGGCAAGCGTTGATCGCAAAACAGTTATAGCGTCATGTATCCATATAAAATCAACATTTAACAAACGTGCGTACGGAAGAAGCAGGGCAGCCGTCTCCTCGCTTATGCGTACCTGCATAACTTCGTTTAAAAAAACATTACTTGAGTGAATATCAAGCACCATATCAGCGCCTTTTAAATCCTCGATAATTTTATATGCGGTATTTTCAACAAGATGCCCCTCAAGAGCGCCGGGGAAAATTCTGTTCATGTCAAGATCAAAACCCGGGAAGCCGCGGCTAATTGAATCAACACCAAGCGGATTAAGTGCCGGATATATTTCAACACTGCCGCTCAGGTACTCCTGATTTTCGTTTAGTATTCTGGCAAGCTCAAAACAGACAAACTGCCCCTCAAGCTCATCCCCGTGCGTACCGGTAACAACACAAAGCCGCCTGCCTTGCTTTGATCCGGTAATAATGTTCTTTTTTATCTCAAGACGCTCGCCAACCGGCAGGGCCTCGCTTACAATCGTTTTTATCAATTTTATGTCCTGGGTTTTCCCTTAAAAAGCGTCCTGGCGGCTTTAAAAGCCTAACTCATATAAACTTGAGCTTTTATTTCCATAGTTTGTTCGGCAAGACCACTAAATACGCCACGCTCTATAGAACAATCGCGGAAATCCCTGCCATGTGAAAGTTTGATATATCCTGTTTCTATGCTTTTATTATGAGTAGGATCAAGAGCCCGCCAGCACTTGTCATCGTGATACTCAACCCATGCGTGAGTATAACCTTCCCCCGCGACAAAACCGGCGACATAACGGGCAAGAATATTTTTTTTGCGGAGCAGGGCCAAAAGGATATGGGCAAAATCCTGACACACTCCCTTGCCGTTTTTAAGTGCCGTTTCCGCATCTGTTTCTGTATCCGTTGTGCCGGACATATATAATAAAGCTTTGTGCGCTACCTCACATAAAAGGGCCGCCGTTTTATGAATATCGGCGTTATCCGGTATACAGGCCTCTTTTAAGAGATATACTATTTCATCCCCGGGCGCGCTTAATTCAGTTGCGTATAAAAAAATATGCTGTGGTTTGTCTTCCGGTATAATATAAGTATCATCAATATTGATTTCGCCGGAAGTATCAATACTCAAATAATCATGTGCGGCCAGTATACAACCGCTTTGAACAATATTACCAAAACAATCACTACTTAAAAAAAGTCTCCGCCCGTTTTCGCCGGGAAGCAGAAGACATTCTGTTTTGATAACATGCTGAAAATGAGTATGCGGAGGCGTGCAACGAAGCAAAAAAAAATGTGAGAAAATTTCTTTTGAAAAATTGACCGAGAAATGATACTTATAGAGCGCGTGTTTCATAATGCACGCTTACAGTATAAGTAAACAGGACAGTAAATACAAGAGATGGTCTTTTGCCGCCCCGGGCAGAGCCAAGGCTTCCTTTAATTCAAGAAATTTCCCCATATCAAAAACATCTGTATCCTTGAGCACCCTCTGTTCAAGACGCCGGAACATATTTTGCAGACGGGGAAACGAATAATCAAAACGAATATGCAGATCAAGCTCTTCAAGAAACCAGCCTGCTTTAATCATATTACGAGTTTCACTCTGAAAAATACGTTCATCGACCGCGCCCCAAAAAGCCATAAGACTATCGGTAAGCTCTTGCAGCTCATTCACATCAGAGCCCTTAGCCGCACATTCTTCCATTTTGCCAAGAGCAAGCTGCACATAAGAAAAAGTCTCGCTCTTAATCAACTCGCGAACCACAATCGCATTGTTAAACGCATTATGCAAAGCAGAACGCAGCGAAACCCCGTCGTCTTTACTAAAAAGATAACGCAGCATAAAATCTTCCGCCGAAGAATACTTATCCGCAACACCAAGCTTTTCGCAAAAAACAGTATAATCCTCAGGCTCTTCTATCAGCATATCCCGGAATTTCCTGAAAAAATGGAGAACCGCATAGACCCGCTGCGTATAACGCCCAAGCCAAAAAAGACATTCAGCCTTGTTTTTTGAAATTTTATCAGACATAAAAACCCCCCTCATAAACATAAGGGGGAAGTCTCCCCCTCGCTCCGAAGCCCGCCGCTTCGCGGTCGGGTCTTCTCCGCTACCCCCACTCCTCGGGGCTTCGCCCCTAAAACCCCACGTCCGACAAAGATAAAAATCCTCAGGCAAAAGCCCCTTTACCGCAGATCAAAATCATAAGTCCGCTTGTCTTTCTACCCACGTATCTTTAAAACCGCCACCCTGTGAGGAATTAACCACATAAGAGCTGGCATCACGAGCAAAACGAGTTAAGCCGCTTGGCCAAACCAGCACTTCATCTCCGTACAAAACAAAAGCGCGAAGATCCGCTTTGCGCTGCGCATTTAAGTCACCGTCAATAATATCCATATCACGAAATTGGATGACTTCCTGTGCAATCCAACGCCGGGGCTCCCGCTCAATAAGTTTTTCTATCTCGGTAAGACGATCCGGCGGCAAATCCTTACCGAACATAACACCGTAACCCCCTGCCTCGGCCACGTCTTTTATAACCAAATCTTTGATATTCGCGAGTATATATTTTTTGTCCTCTTCGTAATAGGGAAGGTAGGTCGGCGCGTTTTTCAACAGGGCTTTTTCTCCCAGATAATATTCGATCATCTTGGGAACAAAATAGCAAAGCCCCTTGTCATCGGCAATACCGTTACCAACTGCGTTCATAATCGCGACATTACCCTGCCGGTATGCCTGCATGATATTCGGCACGCCCAGCAGAGAGGAGGGGTCAAAAACAAGCGGGTCAAGATACTCATCAGCAATGCGCCGGTATATGACTCCGACACGCTCGCGCTCGTTAAAAAGCCCCTTGTAGTAAACCATACCGTTATCAACAATAAGATCTCCGGGAAAAGCCAAAGTGGCCCCGGTTTTTTCAGCAAGGAACGAATGCTCAAAAAATGCCGAATTGTAACGGCCCGGCGTAAGAATAACGGCAAGGCCGTTCCCCTCGTTTAAGTAATCAAAAATCCGTGATAAAAGCAGAGGATAGTTGCGGTTATCCTCAATTTTATTATGGGCGAAGGTCTCGGGAGAGACCTTTCGGGTGATGGTCCGGGCAATAATCGGATAAGACGCGCCGGAGGGAATTCTGATATTATCTTCCAGTACAATCCACGAGCCGTCTTTTTCCTGAACCAGATCTATGCCGGAAATATGATTGTAAATTTTTTGCGCCGGAATAATCCCCTCGCATTGAGGAAGATACGCCTTTGAAGAATAGATAAATTCTTCGGGAATAAGCTTGTCTTTGACAATACGTTTTTCATTGTAGATATCCAAAAGAAACGCATTAAGCGCTTTTGCCCTTTGAATCAGTCCCTTTTCAAGAAATGCCCATTCCACCGCCGGTATTACACGCGGAATCGGATCAAAAGGGAAGAGCTGCTCTTTAAACTCACCGTTTTTATAAATACCGAAACGAACGCCGCAGCGGTCAAGCCATTTATTTACGGCATACTGTTGTTCCAATAACGCTTTCATATTTCTTATTCAATACGAATATGTATGGATTGTCAATCGCTTTTTTAAATAATACATTTTTGTATTATTTAAATAATAAACAGGAGACTGCTAAAAGATCTGCGAATCCCCCGAATAATAGTCTCCGTATCGATCCCTCATTTACCGGAAGTACTGCTCGGGCATAAAAAAACCGTTGCCGATAAGGAGGGAAACGGCAACGGTAAAGGAGTTATGATGAAGAGAACTATGATTTATTAACCAATCAATACCCCGAAAGGTTACATCCGGTAGCTCCCATTTTAAAATATACCCCCAAAAAGAGGGGTAATGGGGTCTAGGGTAGTAGGGTCTAGGGTTGGGGTATTGAAATGATTAGACATCTTTACCTCATACCCGAAGCAAAGGGTTAGGAGCGTTAAGGATGGGGCAGGGAATTTCTCGTAAAATCTCTACCCCAAACCCAAGGAGAAGGGTGATTGAGTTCTGGGTAGGGGCTTTCTGATAAAACCAAGACCCCATACCCTTTACCCATGACCCTCTACCCTCTACCCTCTACCCTCTACCCTCTACCCTCTACCCAATTACCCAAAACCCTAAGGTAGATATGTTTCAAATATGAATCGGAGGATAAACGCATAGAGTTTATCCTGCTCGTGAGCACTTGTCTAAGAAAAAGAATTACCCGATAATATTTCTATAATGAGCATTTTTCATATTCCGAAAGGATTGCCGAAAAAACCGGCGTTTTTATGGACAATAGCCACCTGCTTTTTTTGTTTATTCATAATAGCTGCATCAGGCCCGCAGACGGATGAGCAGGACGCACAGCGGGAACAAAACCCGCGTCGCTATACTGCCATGATTCAAAATGTTTTTGATTTTATTCAAAGGCATTATGTTGATGAAGTGGATCCCCAAAAAATCTACGAAGGTGCTATGTCCGGTATGCTCGGCGCCTTGGGTGATCCTTACTCCCAGTTTCTTTCCGAAAAAGAAATGTCGGATCTGAGTGAAAATGTTATCAAAGGTGCCTACGGCGGAGTAGGCCTGTATATTTCCAAGCCCGTTGGTGAACGCATCGAGGGAGGAAAGCCTGCTTATGTTGAGGTTGCCTCGCCTATTGAGGATACTCCCGGCTGGAGAGCGGGGATTATGCCAGGGGATCTTATCATCAAGATTGAAGATGAGAGTACTGCGGATATTACTATGGAAGAGGTGCTTGCCCGTTTAAAAGGCCCTCCCGGTGATCAAGTGAATCTTACGATACAACGTGGCGAGAAACTCGTGTTTCCGGTAAGTTTGGTACGTGAAATCATTGAGGTGCCGACGGTAAAATCAGCAATGATTGACGATATCGCGTATATCCGGCTTATCAGCTTTAGCCACATGACCGGTGAACGTACAAAAGAGGCACTTGAAGCTTTCCGGAAAACAAACTACAAAGGCTTAATTCTTGATTTACGGAACAATTACGGCGGGCTTTTAACCGCGGCGGTGGATGTCTGTAATTTTTTTCTGCAAAGTGGGGTTGTGGTTTCGGTAAAATCAAGGATCGCCGGACAGAATTTAGTATACTACGGCGGAAAAGAAAAGCCGCTTATTCCCGAAAACACCCCGCTTGTGGTGCTTATCAACCACGGCTCCGCATCCGCCTCGGAAATTGTCGCGGGCGCATTAAAGGATCGGGGACGGGCTTATCTTGTCGGTGAAAAATCTTACGGAAAGGGCTCGGTGCAGCAGGTTTATCCTTTTGATAAATCCGGATTTAAAATTACCACAGCCCGTTACTATACGCCCAGCGATGTAAATATCGATAAAATAGGCATTCCGCCCGACATGGAAGTTTTATTTCCCAAATATTCGAACGAAGACGTGGAGTCCTTGAGTAAGCTGCTTCATTCAAATAAAATCAAGGAATTTGTCAAAGAACATCCCGTGGCTTCGGTGGAACAAAGTAATGATTTTATCCGCCAAATTCAAGCGGAGTATAGTCTTGACTCTAACCTGCTTAGCAGACTGGTACGTGACGAGCAAAATCGGGCGAGTATCGCGCCGGTTTACGATCTGGAATACGATGTGCAATTACAGGAAGCCGTAAAGATCATCAGAGAAGGGCAGTACTATCAGTTAATAAAACAGACAAAAACGCTTCACGATTTACAGGAAGAAGCAGAAGCAGAGGCGCAAGCCTCGTAAAGAAGCAGGCAGCAATTTTGAAACACAATGTTCAGGGGTAGAGTCAGCCGGAGCATTGTGATGGATCAGCGCGGGGGATTTTTGTATGGCAGCCTTTTTTGACAGCTCAAAAAACTGGTATATTGTTACGCCGGAATCTGACGGCATTAAGTCGATTGAGGAACTCTCCCGTGTTATATCCCTTTTACGGGAAAAGGCGGGATTAGCAAAAATAGCGCCGCCGATTATCAGTGCAAAAAACGCATCGCCGCCTGAGAGCGCGGAAATTATTATAAATTACACTGCCGGATCCCCGGGTATGAGTTTTGCCTGGCGCGCCGGAGAAGAGCGTATCGAAATTTATGCTCATTCTTTGCAAAGCCTTGATAATGCTATTGCGGATTTTTTAAAGGCGCTTGGCATAAACCGTGCCCCGCCGGAGACACTCGCACTTCCTTCGCCGGCACAAGGGGCCTTGTACCTTATATCAAAAAAAGCGGAACATGTTTTTTAAATAGGATAGCCGGAATGTTACCATTCAAGGAGTATAAGGCGCTCAAGTAAGTCGTTTACTGCGTTATTCCGTATACCAAAACTTTGAAAATCGCGGAGAACCGCTATGGCTGCTTCCTTGTCGCCTATTCTTCGATAACAGTCGGCAAGCTCAAGGTAGGGGCGGTGATTTTTCATATCCTGTTCGATAAGATTCAGAAGGATGTCGATTGCCTTCTCGAATGCTCCGTGAATTTTGGCAATCACGGCAAGTCCTAACACGGCATAGGTGTCAAATTCAATATTAAGGGCGCGGGTATAGTAATCGGCTGCCTGCGCGTAATTTTGTAAGGCGCAGTAGGCGTCTCCGGCGCGGGTAAGTATCACTTTGTTACGCGGGTCTTGCTCTAAAATTAAATTCCAGTAATCAAGGGAACGGCGCGGCTGATTTAAACCGCGAAAACAGTCTCCCAGTCCGAAAAGCGCGTAAAAATTCGCGGGATCACGCCGTAACGCAGCGTCAAAATACGCAAGCCCGTCATCAAACAGCTTTAATTTACGGTAACAGTTTCCGATTGAAGTTAGTACGCGGATATCAACACTTAACAGACTGTGTGTTTCAAGCATTTTTTCCCAATAAAAAAGCGCGTCCTGATATTCTTTAAAGTCATAGTGAAGATGGCCAAGTCCGATAATTGCGTATGCGTTGTCCTCTTCTATTTCGAGTACTCGTTCGTATTTTAGTTTTGAATTTTTAAAATCGTGGAGTTTGCGGTAGGCATCGGCGACACGAGTAAGGACAGTGATGTTCTTCTCGTCATGTTCAAGATATTTATTCCAAATTTCGATAGCTTTTATGTACTGATTCAGCGCTTTATAACAGTCGGCAAGTCCAAAAAGCGCGTAATTGTTATCCGGATGACACACAAGACAGCGCTCATAGAACTGTGCTGCCGGACGAAACGCATTACGCTTCCTCCATGCGTCACCCATCCCGACAAGCGCGTAGTTATTTTCCGTATCCATCGAAAGAATCTGCCGGAAACATTCTTTTGCATCTTCTATTTTGTTTTCTTTTAGCAGCTGGTATCCTTGTTTCGAGAGTTCGGAGATTAACTGGCCCCGGCTAAGGTTCTCGTCTATCGGCTCTTCAATATTAATTTCAAAGCTGATCTCCTTTATTATTTTCATCATCCACCTCGTCCCGTTTTTACATTGTCTTCTTTCAAAAGCCCTTTAATAAATAGAGCAAGCTCCATACAGATCTCATCTGATTTTTGCTTGTCGTGAGCCAAATAATACATCCGTAACGCGTCTACCAATCTTTTCTTTGATCTGTAATAATCGCCGACACGGGATAGACCGTCCGAATACCCCGTTGTGATAAAAATACGCCGCGAACCTTCAATATCGCCGCTGTTAAAAAGGAGATTTCCTTTTCTGTTGAGCATGGCTTTCTGTGAGCTTTCTACATTGCTTTTTGACGTTCCTTTCAGAAAAATTGCTTCGTCTTCAAGTTTTTCTAAAATATTTATTTTAAATGCTGTCTTGTCCATTATACTCAATTCCTGTTGAAAAGTCAAAATTCACGTTCGTACTATCAGATTGGTCATATCCCTTCATCGTGCCTTTATATTAATAACGGCAAAAGGCGCGGTAATATTGCTACTTATGCCGGTAAAAATCATGTCGCAGAGAACAGCAGGATAGAGCCCGATCGGCTCTCCGGTACCAGAGTTTTTGGCCTTGAATGAATTAAACACCGTATTTTTTAAGGAAAACTGTTTGAATCGCGCCATAAGCCGCTTTTACCTTATCCCATTCGTTTTCCATCATGGCCCACCCCTGTCGTTAAAATGCGCTTGATAAAATACAGCAACGGAATAAAAACTTATTTGATTATGGTACTATTTTATTAAATAAGCGGCTGAAGGGAGTCGAACCCTCGTCTCCAGCTTGGAAGGCTGGGGTAATAGCCGTTATACGACAGCCGCATTTTTTTATTCTACCGGGAAATTTCATTTGTTTCAAGTAGCCGAATTGCGCCTGCCGAATTGCGCCATGTTAAATGTTACCGAAAGGTAGCCGCAGTGTGATAAATCCGGCAGACTCCTAGTCATTTTCCTCCTTTTCTGTTATCGTTAAAGACATAAATAAATCAATTAAAAAACAGGTGGGCAGGCGAAGGCTGTTTGCCTTTCAAATGTTTTCTGCCAAAGGAGTTAAAAAATGGCACAACGTCAATTTAAGACCGAGGTCAGTCAACTACTGAACCTTATTATTCATTCACTGTATTCTAATCGGGAAATCTTTTTACGGGAGCTTGTTTCTAACGCGTCGGATGCGCTTGACAAACTCAAATATCTTACGATAGCGGACGAAGCCTACAAAAGCATGAGTTTTGAACCGCGTATTGATATTTCTTTTGATCAAAATGCAAAAACTCTGACGATTGCCGACAACGGGATTGGCATGAACGAAGAAGACTTGGCCGACTCTCTGGGAACTATTGCCCGTTCCGGTACCAAGGCTTTCCTTGAAAAATTGAGCGCGGAGGCAAAAAAGGACAGCAATCTTATCGGGCAGTTCGGCGTTGGTTTTTATTCGGCGTTTATGGTCTCCGATAAAATCGAGGTGATTAGCCGTAAAGCACTTGATGACAAGGCGTGGAAATGGTCGAGTAACGGCAAGGATGGTTATGATATTGAGAGCGCCGAGCGTGAGACGCACGGTTCTACCATCATCCTTTATTTAAGTGAGGAAGGTGCGGAATTTGCCGATCGCTGGCGCATTGAGCATATTATCAAGCAGTACTCAAATCATGTGGCCTACGGAATTTTTCTGAGCTTTGAGGAAAAAGAATTCGATGACAAGGGCAATGTCAAAGAAACGAAACAGAAAACCGAACGGATTAATGACGGCACGGCAATGTGGCATAAGTCGAAATCCGAGCTTAAAGAGAGTGACTACAACGAGTTTTATAAACAGATTGCCCACGAAAGCGAGGATCCGCTTTTCTATCTGCACACCAAAGCAGAAGGGACGCTGGAATACGACACACTTTTTTTTGTGCCTAAAAAAGCGCCTTTTGATCTGTACCACGCCGATTATAAACCCGGGGTCAAGCTCTACGTTAAGCGCATATTCATCACTGATGATGACAAGGAATTGATGCCTGTCTACCTCCGTTTTATCCGCGGTGTTATCGACAGCGAGGATCTACCGCTCAATGTAAGCCGTGAGATTCTCCAACAGAACAGAGTCTTGCTGAATATTAAAAATGCATCGGTAAAGAAACTGCTTGCCGAGTTTAAAACGATTTCAGAAACAGACAGTGAAAAATGGAATATTTTTATATCCCAGTTTAACCGTCCTTTAAAAGAAGGGCTGTTATCGGATTGGGGAAATCGTGATGCGCTTACCGACCTTATCCGCTTTAAGAGTACTGCAGTTTCCGGCTGGACAGGTTTCTCCGATTACACATCGCGCATGAAAGCGGATCAAAAATACATTTACTATATCACCGGCGGAGATGAAAACACCCTCAAAGCGTCTCCCTTGCTTGAGGCGTACAAAGCCAAGGATATTGAAGTTCTTGTAATGGATCAGGAAATGGACGAACTTGTTATTCCGAATCTGTATCACTACCGGAAAGTAAGCGGCCTTGATAAAGACGGCAAAGAGATCGCCCAGGAATGGGAACTTAAAGCAATAAACCGATCCGGCATAGACAAGGAGCTTGGCGAAACGGAAAATAAAGACAACGAAAAACAAGCGAAACCTATTATCGATAAGATTAAAAAAGCCTTGGGTGACAGGGTTAAAGACATAAAGCTTTCGCAGCGCCTGCATGATTCGCCTTCTTGTATTGTTACCGATGATGATGTTCCGTCTATGCAGATCACACAGATGCTTAAATCATTAGGTCAGATGGATATTCCTGAAAGCAAGCCGATCCTCGAAGTGAATTATGGACATCCGCTGGTAAAATCGCTTGAAAATACCGAAAACGAGGAGAAAATCGCTGATATTTCGATTATCCTCCTTGATCAAGCCTTGCTGCTTGAGGGCGCCAAACTAAAAGAACCGGCTGATTTTGTAAAGCGGCTCAATAAACTTTTGACGAATTAAGTCTTTTGCATGATTTTTATTGGGTTTATTCCGGACGCTTTGTTTTTGGAATAAGCCCAATACCAAGTTTCCCTTGGGATTGTAGTGTGAACACGGAGGTAAAGTGATGAAGAAGCTTTGTATGCTTATGTGTGTTCTTATTCCGGTGCTGGTTTTCGTAAGCTGTGGGGGAAAAGCCGGTGATTTGGAAAGTATAAAGAAACGCGGAGAAATTGTCTTGTACACGGATCCGAGCTGGCCCCCGTTTGAGTATGTCGGGCCGGCAGGTGAAACTATCGGCGTAGATATTGACATTGCGAACAGGATCGCAGATGACATCGGCGTAAAATTACGGGTTGTTAACGGAGAGTTTGACGCATTCCCGCTTGCACTGCAAAACACTCAGGTTGATATGGGGATTTCCGGTATTACGATCACCGAGGATCGCAAAGAAGCGCTTGATTTTTCAATTCCTTACGCCGACCTTGTTCAATATATTGTCAAGTCAATTTCAAATACTGATATAAAAAATTTGAACAGTCTTGCCGGTCTTAGAATCGGCGTCCAGAAGGGGACAACCGGTGATTTTTGGGTTGATGAAAATATAAAAAACGGTGTGTTAAAAGGCAGCGGAGCTGAGCTTGTTCAGTTTAAAACAGTTCAGGAAGCTATGCTGTCGATGAAAAAAGGTGATTTAAGCGCACTTGTTTGTGATAAACCTATCGCGAATAATCTGGCAGCAGTAAACAAAGAATTTAACACGGTTGAGGCTTCGCGTGCCGATGGAACAATCACAAACGAGGAATTTGGTGTCGCTGTTAAAAAAGGAAATAAAACACTGCTTGATGCTATTAACGGAACACTGAAAGAAATGATAAGCAACGGAGATATTGCAAAGAGTGTCGAGTATCACACAGCTAATTCGGCACTCAGATGAATTCCGTCGAATATTTCCTGCGGCAGTTTGAACGGACTTTTATTGATGATCAGCGCTACCTGCTTTTTCTGACCGGTTTACGTAACACGATAATTATCGCACTATCGGCGGCAATTATCGGAGTTATAATCGGAACGGGCATTGCCTTGATAAAGCTTTACCATACGCAGACCGGGCGTTTTAAGATTTTAGAACGCCTCCTTGCTGTTTATGTATCAATTATCAGAGGTACGCCGCTTGCCGTTCAGCTTTTGATATTTGCTTACATCATTATCCAATCAAGCAACTATGTGTTTATCGCCTGTATTGCCTTTGGCCTGAACTCCGGTGCCTATGTGTCCGAATTGATACGAGCAGGTATCAGCGCGATAGACAAGGGGCAGACCGAAGCCGGATTAAGTCTTGGTTTGCCGCGTTTAGCGATTTTTAAGCTTCTTATTTTTCCGCAGGCAATTAAAAACATTCTTCCCGCTCTTTGCAACGAATTTATTATGCTCTTTAAAGAAACCTCAATAGTCGGTTTGATTGCTGTTGTTGATCTGACCCGCGCCTCTGATTTAGTGCGCTCACGAACAATGGATGCATATTTCCCACTTATTTCGATAGCTTTGATTTACTTTTTGATAGTCAGCGGACTTACCCTGCTTTCCGCCGGAATCGAAAAAAGGATGGCGCGTTGTGATAGAAGTTAAAAATCTTCATAAACATTTTGGAAAACTGGAAATCCTTAACGGTATCAACGAAAGAATCAGGAAGGGAGAGAAAGTATCTATTGTAGGCCCTTCCGGATCGGGGAAAAGCACCTTTTTACGCTGCTTAAACCTGTTGGAAGCCCCAAGCCAAGGTGAAATTTGGTTTGAGGGCAGGCAATATACGACAAAAAGCCCGGATTTAGGAAGGATGCGGCAGCGGATGGGCATGGTTTTTCAGCATTTTAACCTCTTTCCGCATCTGAGCGTGATGAAAAACATTACACTTGCACCGGTAACGCTGAAATTGCAGACAAAAGACGAAGCCGAGGCAAAGGCGCACGAGCTTTTGAGGCGCATCGGGCTTCTTGATAAGGCAAAAGTCTATCCGGCAATGCTTTCCGGCGGACAAAAACAACGCATTGCCATTATACGATCTCTTGCGATGAATCCTGATGTGATGCTTTTTGACGAACCGACAAGCGCTCTTGATCCGGAAATGGTTGGGGAAGTGCTTGATCTTATCAAGCAGCTTGCACAGGAAGGGATGACTATGGTCATTGTTACGCACGAGATGGGCTTTGCCCGTGAAGTTTCAACGCGGGTGTTATTCATGGAAGACGGTCTTATCCGCGAACAAAATACCCCCCAAGAATTTTTTGCAAATCCTCAAAATGAACGCTTAAAGTTTTTCTTGTCAAAAATATTGAATATTTCATCAGCGATTCCCGTTTGAAACCTGGCTTAGGGTTTGGGGTATTGGGGCTGGGGTATAGTTCTTACCAGAAAGTCCCTACCCTATACCCAACTCCCCTTGACCCTTGCTTCGGGGTAGAAGGGCGGGGTCAAGAGTGGCGAATGTCTATCACTCCCCTACCCTATACCCTCATTTAGGGTCATGGGGTAGGGTAGGGGTAAGAAATCATATCTCAAAAAACTTACTCGTCAATGACGATGTCTTTTTTTAACTGATTAAAACGATCTGTTAAATCAGCTTCTGTGGGATTTTCAACGGACATATAGAGTGTCCAGCGTACATTTTCGTTGGGAATTTTTGCCGGAAGTATTGTGCCTATTGTACCGTTGTTGTCTTTAAGGGAAATCGCGGGTTTCCCGTTAAAGGGAAATCTTTCCTCAATGAGGTCTTCCCAATCCTCGCGGTAATTACTGCCCAGTCTCGGATCAGGCTTGGAGTTCATCGCAAGTACCAGAAAATCCTGCTCCCGCGAATTCTGGTTTATAACGAGTTTGGTAATGCCGTGTCCGATTGTTTTGTCGATCTGATAAAACGAGGGTAGCATATATAATTCTGAAATGTCCGACCAGTCAAAAATGTTGTTTTCTGCTGTAATTGAAAAAGTGGGGAAGGAAAAGGCGATTTTCTTATCTTTTTTGTCCCAATTAAACGAAAAATCCGTCAAAAAATCGGGTATATAATTATCCAGCTGCAAAAAATCGTCCCATTCCGTAAAGGTTCCCGAATAGGCGGCGTGAATATGGTTACAAATTTTTTCCATGTCCCATTCATAGACAAACTGTTCATCGGTAGATTGAATGCTTGAAAGCATCACGGGGCCGCCGGGTAAGGGTAGAATATAAGCAATCAGCACTTTATTATCGAAGGGCACAAGCCAGCTTGTCTTAACCCATGTTCTGCCGACAGCATCAATATAGGTCTCAACAGCATTGGGATCACCTAAAGAAAAAATCCGGTATTTATTGGCTCCCCAAAGAGTGCGGTCAAGCCGCCAATTCCGCAAGATTAAATCCATAATAAAACGCGGATCCGTATCAAGCAGATCGAGCGGGACTGTTTTGGGTCTGACGATTTTAAAAAGATCAAATTCGGAGATATGGGCGTAGAGGAGTTTTCCGTCATCGTTTAGGTCAATTCTTTCGATATCACTGCGGGCAAGTTTCCAGTTATCATCATTTCGGTCAACAAAATCAACCTGAGGGAAAATCGAGCTCATTGAGGCGTTAAAAAGATAGGCGTTGTTTTCTCCGGTTAAATAAGCGGGTGCTTGATTAAAAAGCTTTGTCATCGCCTGAACATAGGCTGTCTTATAGGGTGATACAATGTCACGCTGAACGGCTTTGTAATTCGCCGGTAAGGGGACGCTACATTCAAAGACTTCTACCAGTTTATTAGAAAGAAGAACATGGGCATAACCGGGCTTGATCCGGTACCGGAGCATATCCCGCGGATAATTTACAATTACGGAAGCAGGTGTAGAATAGAGAATATTGTCGCGCAGGCTGGTAACCAAACCGAGTACCTTCCCCTCAGGGCTTACCAGAGGGCCGCCGGAATTACCCGGATTACCGTCTGCGGAAGATTTTAAAAGCTGCCATCTGCCTGATTCTGCTTCGGGAACCGTGCCCAAGATAAGTCCGTTCCGCCGCACAATCCCCTCGCCAAGAGCATTCCCTATACTAAAAACCGGCTGTTCATCTTCGTAGGCTGTATCAAATTCAAAAAAGCGCGTGAAGCGCGGGTGATCTTTTATGGTAAAGACAAGAAAATCCCTCTCGTTATTGCCGCCGGTAACCTGATCAATCTCAAAAACTCCGCCTTTTGAATCGCGGACATAGTATTTTTTATAAATCGCGCTTTCGATTCCCAGATTAATAACATGGAAAGCGGTGATTAATTCAGTGGGTGATATGGCAAAAGCTGTTCCGATTGAATAGTATTTGTCCGTACGTATCTGATAGGGAACGGCATCCCAATCAAGCTCTTTTTCATATATAAGCGGGTCTGCTTCCGTATCCGGTTTTTCCAAAACTACTTCGAAAACAGCATCTTTAACAAGCGTTTTTGCCTCCGAAGAAAGCTCGACCCGGCCTGAGTAAGTGCCTGTTCCCCCCTGACCACTTACACAGGAAAAACACAGGAGAAGCGCAAGGCCGGCAAAACACCATAATTTTTTGAGTTTATTCATGACTAATAATTATAACAGATTCAGGGATATCTGAGTAGGGGCGCAGAGATTTTCTGTCAAGCCGCAATGAAAATGTCCCCTTTTGGGAATTAAGCCGCCTTGCCAATATGGTCTTTATATTCCTGTTTTTCTATCTCCTTAACAAGGAGCGTTTTGACTCTGGGCCGCCGGATAGGGCCGATGATTCTATTGTTCATGAAGAGGCTATAGAAACGGCGTCCTAAACCGGCAGAAGAACGGCGGCGAAGGTTTATCGATCTCTTTCGCCACCTGTCAAAGGCAAAGCCTCTGAAAAGACATGATGGAAAACTGCGCAACGGCTAGGCGACATAGCTTTGCAAAACGCGCCTGCGTTCCGGTTCTTGAAGGTGCTTTATCGCTTTTTTTTCGATTTGGCGTATTCTCTCTTTTGTCAAATGTAAGCGGTCGCCGATTTCATAGAGAGGCATCTTGGCACCGTTTTCAAGGCCGTATCTACAACGAATCACCGTAGCCTCTTTTTTGTCCATAGAACTCAGAGCCGACTCAATATCCTCCCGCATCGCTTGTTGCTCGGCAAAATCATAAGGAGTCGGGAACAACTTGTCCTGAATTGTCTCACCCAAAATAACAGGAGAATCACTACCCTTGAAAACCGGCGATTCAAGGGAAATCATCTCACGACTCATATTGATGAGGTCTGAAACAAGATTTTCACGCATGTCAAGCATTCGTGCAACTTCCTTTATCTCATTTTCATGCGATAAAGAGCCTTGTATTTCCTTTCTCGTACGCTCAATTCTTGAAAGTTCCCCGGCACGGTTCATGGGAAGGCGTATCATTCCTGATTTTTCGCAAAGTGCCTTTAAAATAGACCGCCTGATCCACCATACAGCATAAGAAATAAAGTGGTATCCCTTATTCACATCATAGTGCTCCACAGCGCTAATCAAGCCGATGTTTCCTTCGCTGATAAGATCCGGCAGGAGCAGGCCGTGTCCCTTGTACCTTTTTGCGATAGTAATAACAAAACGAAGATTCGAGTTGACCAATGTGTCAAAAGCTTTTTTATCTCCGGCAGCGACAAGCCGTGCACACTGTTCTTCTTCTTCCCGCGTTAAAAGCGGTATTTTGCGAATCTCATTGATGTATATTGAAAGCACATCCTCGCTACTGTCTCCGGTGTGATTTTCAATATCCCCGCTTCCCGTTTTGGCCGGTTTATTTGATGTTTTCATGATGGTATTCTCCTCGTTCAAGATAAGCATTTAAGTCCCCGAGCGCTCAAAGTGACTGTGGGCAGATGGATTTCAAAACGAAAACTCTCGTCTTGGGTCTTTCTTCTGTCTCTCTGCTTACTGGTATCTATGAAGCAGGTTTCATGCCAAGGTGGTAGCATTTGATGTTTTTCGTGCGCTTATAATATAATTCCTTATATTGTAATGAGTTGTTAAAACTTTTTTTTAACGTGAAAAATTTGATGATAACGCGAAACGTCCGGATCCTTAAAAAAAGGACGGGTTATTCTGATACAGGCGCTGAATTTTTTTGGGACTCCGTGTCAATTTGACGCTGAATACTAAATGGGACGTGCACTGAATACCGAGAATGGGGTCAGGGTGGAGGCTTATCCGATCATTCTAAAACTAATTACCCAAGAGATGGCGCTTACGCCTCGTCGCGCACGATTCGCAGAGTTTGTTCAGCGCATTTATCCCACGAAAACAGTTTTGCCCGCTCGATGCCCAAGCGGACGAGTTTGTTGTGCAGTTCACTGTCCGTGGCAAGGCTTACCATGCGATCGGCCATATCCTCAGGTTGAAAGGGGTTAAAATAAAGGGCCGCGTGTTCTGCGGTTTCAGGCAGGGCGGCAGCGCGGGCACAGGCAACAGGAACACCCGATGCCATAGCTTCAATCGCCCCTTGGCCAAAACCCTCGTAACAGGAGGGAATAACCACAAAATCCGATGCTGCGTAAAGTTCGGGAAGACTAGCTGACGGAAAATTGCCGGTAAAAAAAATATCGTTCCGGCATTTTGAGGCTGCGGCGACGGCTTTAATCCGTTCCGCGCCGTGGTCATCGGAACCGGCAAAAACAAGCCGGTGAGGAGATTTGATCCTTTCTTTAAAAATCTCAAACGCTTTGATTAATCCAATGTGATTTTTTACCGGATGATGAAGCCGCGCGGCATAAAGAATATAGGGTCTTTTAAAACTAAACGGCTGAATTAATACCGGGTTTTCTCCATCCGGCGGACGCGGATAAAATATTGATGTGTCAACACCGTTCGGGATAACGTCTATACGGGACGGGCGAATATTAACCAGATTAATGAGCTCATTTTTTACCCAATTACTCACCGCGATAACACGGTCAAGTTTCCGCAGGGAATCGGGCAAGAGTACCCGGAGGACTGCACCAAGATGTTCTCTTGTCTGCCGGGTTCCCCAATACGCAGCCATATCGTGCACTGTGCCGACAGAATAACAGGGGAAGGTACTCGGCAGTCTCCTGTGTGCAACGGGGAAAAAACAGGCATTATAGGCTCTTGATTCGGCAAAATGCGGAAATTTAAAAATATGCCAGAGAGAATTGGCGGTTTTACCGCTGATCCTGCCAACCGGAATAAAATCAAGCTGTTTGGAAAGATTCGCAAAAGAAAAACGATCGAATTCCCAGCCGAAGAGCTCATAAAAAACATCGGGAGAGGAGATTCGTTTTAATATTTGAGTAAGATACACGCCGGTTCCCGATATGCCGACATTACAGGCAAATGTATCAATGCCTATTTTCATGAGTTTCCTTTTAATGTTATAAGTGCGATCTCCCGCATATTGCCAAAACGTAAGGGGGGCCCCCACCAGCGTACGCCGGAGCTGACATACATCACCGCACTTCCTTTTTCGTATAAACCATAGTTGTAATCCATAAAAAAACGCCGGACAATTTCAACAGGCGGGATTTGGCCTGCATGGGTATGCCCTGAAAGCTGAATGATTTTATGATGATCCATTGTCTGCACCGTGTTAAATGATTCAGGACGGTGATTTAAAAATAAAACAGGATAATTTTTATCAGATCGGGAAATAGTGTCCTGAATAAATTCCTCTTTGTTCCAATTAATGTCATTGATACCGGCAACATTGATAATATTCTTTACAAGAAGTACATCGTCGTCTAACATCGTGATATTATTTTTTTCGCATAACGCAGCAAATGTTTTAATTCCCGTATAGTAATCATGATTACCGCTTACCGCAAAAACTCCGTATTTTGCTTGTAAGCGGTCAAATCCGTAGGCCTTGTACATATCATCTTTTACAATATCGGTATCAATAATATCACCGACAAGAACAATCATATCAGCGTGTAGTAACATAACTTTATCAAAAATTGCGCGAATTTCTTCCGGACGCGTGAATGTATTGATGTGTACATCTGAAATTTCCGCTATTCTTAACGAAGGGATTTTTAATTCAGGAACACTGATATCAACTTCCCGAACCCGCAGGATCATTCCTACGTTAATGATTGACCAGATTGAGGATACGGCAGCAAGAATAAAACAAATCATCGTTGAATAGAAACGGAAATTTTTAACCGGAAATGTATTTTTAAAAACACGATGTCCGATTATAACAATAAAATTGATAATCTCGTTTACAAAGCAAAATGAAATTAATATCGCCCATACACCGATGATCACATAAGAAAGCGGGGCAAGAACAGTAAGAACGCTGTTATCCTGCCTTCTTCCCAAAAAAACAGCGGCGCTTAAAACAAGGCAGAAAAGACAAAATGTATACACAAAATAATGATAGGGGAACTTAACCTTTACAAGGAAAATCAGCCTCTGTCCGATATAGATATATGACAGGGCATAAAACAGTAAAGCAACTATAAAAAAAATCCTCATAATATTATCTCCTGTATTTTTACGAAAAAATTTACTCTGCGGGAGACAAGTTTACAATGTTTCACGCTCCTGTAAGAAATCCCGCTCATCGTTTATACTTTTCTATCTGTTCTCTTTCAAAGACTCTCCCTTCGCTGTCTATTCCCACGACAAGGCGGATCTTTTCCATCAAGAGCGCTTTTATTGATTCCGAGTCCAGGTCTTCATAGGCCAATACCGTACATTTTTTTACCTGCCGTACCATAAGTGCCGCCACTCCGCCGAAACCTAAAAAATAAACACGTTTGTATTGCTTGCAAAGGAGGGCCGCCCTGTCGGAACGCCCTCCTTTGCCTATTGTAGCTGAAACACCCAAACCATAACACATCTCTAAAAAACCATCCATCCTGATTGATGTTGTCGGTGCGATAGAACCTATAATATAACCCGGTTTTGCCGGACAGGGGCCTGCATAAAAAATAAC